>JAFIFN010000159.1 GCA_020832005.1 Gammaproteobacteria bacterium
CCCCCCCCCCCCCCCCGCCCCCCCCCCCCCCGGCCGGAGCTTAAGTAAGTTCCATTGCCGCTAGCTGGCCTGCTGAGCGACGCGTTTTCCGCGTGCGTAGTGGGGCGCCAGCAGGCGAGACAGATGGGCATAGATCTTGGGATTTCCAGCGACGACGTTGCCGGATTCCATGAATCCCTCGCCACCCTCGAAGTCGCTGATGCGCCCGCCGGCTTCGCGGATCAGCAGTGCGCCGGCGGCCACGTCCCAGGTCGACAGGCCGAATTCCCAGAATGCATCGAGCCTGCCGGCGGCCACATAGGCCAGGTCCAGCGCCGCTGCGCCGGGTCGGCGCAGGCCGGAGGTGCGCTCCATGACCTCCCGCATCATGGCCAGATAGGCGTCCATCCAGACCAGGTTGGCGCGATAGGGAATGCCGGTGCCGATCAGGGCATCTTCAAGATGGGTGCGACCGCTGACGCGGATGCGCCGGCCATCGAGCTGTGCGCCCCCGCCGCGCACGGTCGTGAACAGCTCCTGGCGCATCGGATCATAGACCACGGCGGTCTCCAGGCGACCACCTACCGACAGCGCGATGCTGACGGCAAACTGCGGAAAGCCGTGCAGGAAGTTGGTCGTGCCATCCAGCGGGTCGATGGTCCAGACCGCCTCGCCCGTGCCGTGCTCGCCGCTCTCCTCGGCCAGGATCGCATGGTCGGGGTAGGCCTTGTGGATGATGCGGATGATCTCGGCCTCGGCCTGGCGATCCACTTCTGTGACGTACTCGTTGCGCGCCTTGGCGGTGACCTGCAGCGAATCGAGCTGGTTCAGGCTGCGCATGATCAGGTTGCCGGCGGCACGCGCGGCGCTCACTGCAATGTTCAGGGTCGCGGACATGGCGCGAGGGGGTCTCCGGATCTGACAAAGAACGAAGCCGCAACCGGCGCCTTAATGCTCCGGCTGCGGCCGCAGGGCGCGTAGAATACCAGACCATGAACGATCCCGCGCCAAGCTCGCCGCCATCGCTGGACTGGTTGCCCGTGCCGCTACGGGTGGTATTGCTGCGCACGACTCACCCCGGCAACATCGGCGCGGCCGCCCGGGCAATGAAAACCATGGGCCTGCGTGAGCTGGTGCTGGTCAGCCCCAGGGCGTTCCCGCATGACGAGGCCACGGCGCGCGCTTCGGGCGCCGATGACGTGCTCGCGGCTGCACGGGTCTGCGGGGACCTCGATGAGGCTCTGACGGGTTGTCGGCTGGTGATGGGGGCCAGCGCGCGCCTGCGCAGCGTGGCCTGGCCGCAGCTCGCACCGCCGCAGGCGGCGGCACGATTGCTCGCGGACGGGGCGCAGGGGCCCGTGGCACTGCTGTTCGGCACGGAGAAATCCGGTCTGTCGAACGAGGAACTCGATCGCTGCCAGGTACTGGTCAATATTCCGGCAAATGCGCAGTACAGCTCGCTCAACCTGAGCATGGCGGTGCAGGTGCTGGCCTACGAGTTGCGCATGGCCTGGCTGGCGGGGGCGCATGGTGCGCCTGCGCGCGAGGTTCCGCTGGCGCGTGCCGAAGACCTGGCGCGCTTCTACGAGCACCTCCAGCGCGTGCTGACCAATGCCGGGTTTCTGGATCCTGCCCAGCCGCGCCAGCTGATGCGCCGGCTGCGCAGGCTGTTTGCACGTGCCGAGCCCGATGAGCAGGAACTCAACATTCTTCGCGGTATGCTCTCGGCTGTGGATCCGCTGGGGGAGGCCGCCGCACGGCGGCGAGGTGACGGGTGAGCGACGAGGCGGTTGTGTATCTCGACCACGCTGCGACCACGCCGGTCGCGCCGGAGGTCTGCGAGGCGATGCTGGCGGTACTCGGTGACCCAGGGCTGGCCGCCAATCCTTCCTCCGGCGACCATGCGCCGGGCCGGCGGGCGGCCGCGCTGGTGGAGCAGGCCCGGGCGGAAATCGCGGCGCTGATCGGTGCGCAAGCCAGCGAGATCGTGTTTACCTCCGGGGCGACCGAGTCTGACAACCTGGCCCTGCTCGGTGTGGCACGCGGTTCGGGCTGGCGGGGACGCCATATCGTCAGCAGCCGCACGGAGCATCGCGCCGTGCTCGATGCGCTGGCGCATCTGGAACGCGAGGGTTTCGAGGTGACACTGCTGGATCCGGGTGCGGCCGGCCACGTCGCACCGCAGGCGCTGGCCGCGGCGCTGCGCGACGACACCGTGCTGGTCTCGCTGATGCATGTGAACAACGAGACCGGGGCCATCAACGATATCGGGGCCCTTGGTGCCGTGTGCCGCGAGGCCGGGGTCCCCTTCCACGTCGATGCCGCACAGGGCATCGGCAAGTTTCCGATCGACGTCGTGGCCCAGGGCATCGATCTGCTGTCCTTGAATGCCCACAAGGTGCACGGACCCAAGGGGATCGGTGCGCTGTATGTCTCCGAGCGGGCGCGCAGGCGCATCGAGCCGCTGGTCTTCGGCGGCGGCCAGGAGCAGGGCCTGCGTCCGGGCACGCTGGCACCCCACCAGATCGTCGGGCTGGCGCGGGCGCTGACCCTGGCCGAGTCTCGCCGGGAGAGTGAGACCGCCCGGCTGCGCGCCCTGCGCGCGGCCCTGTGGGAGGCCTTGCAGGGCTGCGAGGGCGTGCTGTGCAACAGCCCGCTGGATGGGCACGGTTCTCCGTGGATCCTGAATGTGTGCTTCGAGGGCGTCGAGGGTGAGAGCCTGCGCTATGCGCTGGACGGCCTGATGGTGGTTTCCGGCGGCTCGGCCTGCAACTCAATGCACCAGGAAGGGTCTTACGTACTGCGTTCGCTGGGCCGGTCGGATCAGCAGGCCATGAGTTCGCTGCGTTTCAGCTTCGGGCTGGCCACGGATGCGGCGGGCCTGGCGCGGGCGGCGGCCGAGGTGATTATCGCCGTGCGCTGGCTGCGTGCGATCGCGCCGGCCCCGCAGTCTGCGTCACTTCGTGCAAGCAGTAGCGCAGGTGCGGTAAACTGATGAGTCGGGTCGAGTATTCACAGCTCGTCCGGGAGCGGTTCAACCGGCTGGCGCATGCGGCGCAGCCCGGCGAGGCGGCCGATGCCAGTGGTTCGGCGGGCCGCGTCGAACGCGGCGCGGCGGTGGAGCTGCTGGTCTGCTGCGATGGCCGTGGTCTGCTGGCGCGTGTGCGGTTTCGCGCCTACGGCTGTCCGGCGCTGTTGGCCGCGGCTGATCTTGCCGCGGAACGCCTGGAGGGACAACCCTCGGTGGCGCTGGGTCGGATTGATCCCCGGGCCCTGGCATCGGCGCTGGAGCTGCCGGCCGGGAAACTGGGGCGCGTGCTGCTGATCGAGGATGCAGGCCAGGCCTGTCTTGCGGCATTGCCGCAGTCACACGGAATTTAGAACGGGAGTTTGCGATGGCCATTTCATTGACTACATCGGCTGCAGAACGGGTACGCAGCTACCTGGTGCGCCGCGGGCATGGTGTGGGTCTGCGCCTGGGTGTGCGCAAGACCGGCTGTTCGGGTTTCGCCTATGTCGTCGACTATGCCGATGAGGTTCGCGACGGCGATATCGTGTTCGACGATGCCAACGGCGTGAAGGTCGTGGTCGAGTCATCGGCGCTGGGTCTGCTGGACGGTACCGAGGTCGATTTCGTGCGCGACGGGCTCAACGAGGCTTTTCGTTTCCGCAATCCGAATGTCAGTGGCGAATGCGGCTGTGGCGAGAGCTTCAGCGTCTAGAGGCTGCGCGAGCGCATGCACGCACGGAATACTTCACTTCTTCGATTCATTCAACAAGCACGCAAGGACACACCATGACCATTGAAAGAACGCTGTCGATCATCAAGCCTGACGGCGTTGAGAAGAACCTGATCGGCGAGATCTACTCACGTTTCGAGAAAGCGGGTTTGCAGATCGTCGCCGCGCGCATGATGCACCTGAGCACGGCCCAGGCAGAAGGCTTCTACGCTGTGCATGCAAAGCGCCCGTTCTTTCGTGATCTGGTCAGCTATATGACCTCGGGACCGGTCATGGTACAGGCGCTCGAGGGCAAGAGCGCCGTGTCCAAGCACCGTGAGCTCATGGGCGCCACAGACCCTGCCAAGGCTGAGCCTGGCACCATCCGCGCCGATTTTGCCGCCAGTATCGAGGAAAACGTGGTGCATGGCTCGGATGCGGCCGAAACCGCAGCTGAAGAGATCCGCTTTTTCTTCGGCGATGACGGCGTATGTCCGCGCACGCGCGGGCGGGCCCGGTAGGCTGCGAACGCCACTGCCATGGCCGCCACGATGACAGCACCTTCGCGCGTGAACCTGCTTGGGCTTTGCCGCGAGCAGCTCGAGGCGTTTTTCGTCGCGTGGGGAGAAAAGCCGTTTCGAGCGCGCCAGTTGATGCAGTGGGTCTACCAGCGCGGTGTGCTCGACTTCGATGACATGACGGATATCTCGCGCAGTCTGCGCGAGCGCATGCAGGCGCACTGCGAGATCACGCTGCCGCAGATCGACTCCGAGCAGCGCTCCGCCGACGGGACCATCAAGTGGCTGCTGAACATGGGTGCGGCCCAGGGCATCGAGATGGTCTATATCCCGGAGCCCGGCCGCACGACGCTGTGCATCTCCTCGCAGGTGGGCTGTGCGCTGGACTGTGCGTTTTGCGCCACGGCACAGCAGGGTTTCAACCGTAACCTCTCGACGGCCGAGATCGTCGGCCAGGTGCTGCTTGCCAAGCGTATCGTGCAGGCCGAAGGCCGGCACATCAGCAATGTCGTGTTCATGGGCATGGGCGAGCCGCTGGCCAACTACCGCGCGGTGGTGCCGGCCACGCGCGTGATGATCGATGACCTGGGTTTCGGTCTGTCTCGTCGGCGCGTGACCATCAGCACCTCCGGGCTGGTGCCGCAACTCGAGCGCCTGGGCGAAGACTGCAACGTGGCACTGGCCGTGTCGCTGCATGCCCCCGACGATGCCTTGCGCAACGAGCTGGTGCCGATCAACCGGATCCACCCGATCGCGGAGCTTCTCGAGGCCTGCTGGCGCTATGCCGGGCGCCAGACCAGTCGCCAGATCACCTTCGAGTACGTGATGCTCGACGGCATCAACGACAGCCTTGCGCATGCCGACGCGCTGGTGCAGCTGCTGCGCGGCCGGCCGGCCAAGGTCAACCTGATTCCCTTCAATCCGTTTCCAGGGACCCGTTTCGAGCGCTCGAAAGCAAGCGTGATCGATGCCTTCCGGGAGCGGCTGAATACGCGAGGCGTGCGCACTACAACACGTCGCACGCGCGGGGATGACATCGATGCGGCCTGCGGCCAGCTGGCCGGCCGAGTGCTGGATCGCACGCGGGTCAGGCTTGGTGACAAGCCAGTGCGCGCGGTGAGCGCCTGATGAGCCTCGCGCGCGCTGCCGCAGTGGTGCTCACCGCCCTTGTGCTCGCTGCCTGCGTAAGCACCGGCCCGGATCGTCGCAGCGATGGCGCAGGCTCTTCCGAGGAGGCGGCGCGCATCAATACCGACCTGGGGATCGGCTATTTCCGTCAGGGGCGCACCGAGATGGCGCTGGAACGACTCGAGCGCGCGGTCGAACAGGACAGCCGGTATCCACGGGCCTACGCGGCCCTGGCCGTGATCTACCAGCAGATTGGTGAAACCGACAAGGCTGAGCGTGCGTTCCGCAGCGCACTGCGCCTGTCTGGCCGTGATCCTGATCTGCAGAACAGCTACGCCGTGTTCCTTTGCAACGAGGGCCGCTATCGCGAAGCAGATGATTTTTTCAATCGCGCCGCACGCGATCGCCTGTATGCGACGCCTGAGGTCGCCTTGACCAATGCCGGCGTGTGCATGCGCGAGCAGGGCAAGACCGAGCAGGCGGAGGCCTACTTCCGCTCAGCACTTGAGCGAAACCCGCGGTTTCCCGATGCCCTGATGCAGATGACCAGCCTGTCGCTGCAGGCCGATAACCTGATGGGTGCCAGGGCCTTCCTGCAGCGCTATTTTGCTGCTGCGCCGGTCAGCGCCGAGGCACTGTGGATGGGCGTGCAGGTAGAGCGTGCGCTTGGTGATCTGCGTACGGCCGGTGAGTATGCGTCGCGACTGCGAGAGGATTTCGCCGATTCAGCGCAAACACGCGAACTGCTTGAATCCGAACGTGATGGCCGATGAGGGTACAGCCACGCCGGACACTTTGTCCGGCGCGAACGCGGTACCAGCTGATCAGCAGGCGGGTATCGGCCAGCGGCTGCGTGACAGCCGCGAGGCACGTGAGCTGACTGTCGAGGCCGCAGCGGCCTCGCTGCATATGGATCCCTCGACACTGCTGGCCCTGGAAGGCGAGGAGTTTTCGCGTCTGGGTGCGCCGGTGTTCGTGCGCGGGCATCTGCGCCGGTATGCCGCGCTGCTGGGCCTGGATGGCGACGAATTGCTGGCAACCTACGAACGCAATTCACCCCCGGAGCCGATACCGAAGCGTCCGCTGCAGTCGCGTGAGCGGTTTGCTGTTGATGACGGACTGAACTGGCCTGTCGTGCTCGCCGTGATGGTGGTGTTTGTGCTGGTGGTGCTGGCGGTCTGGCGGCTTTGGGATCAGCCTGGTGAGCCTGTGCCAATGAGCACGGAGGCGCTGCAGAGCGCACTGGGTGAGTCTGTGCCAGGGGAGCCTGCGCGCGGCGAGTCAGTGCAGCCTGAGCATGTCGCGGTGCTGCCTGATGCCGTGCTGACTGCTGCGGGGTCGCGCGATGCAGACGCCAGCGAGCAAGTCCGGGCCGAAGCTGCGGCTGCGAGCAGTTCGGCGCTTCCTGCCGGGTCCGACGAAACACTGGAGATCGTCGTCAGTCTAGACGACGAGTGCTGGACCGAGATTACCGATGCGACAGGGCGTCGCCTGTACTTCGGCATGGGTCAGCCATCCCAGCGTATTGCCGTGCGTGGCGCGCCGCCGGTCTCGGTGCTGCTCGGCAATGCCGGGGCTGCACGCATGGAGGTCGATGGCCGTGCCTGGCCGCTGTCTGACGGCGATGTATCAGGCAATGTAGCGCGGCTGCGAATCGAGGGTCTGCCTTGAAGGCTGTCACACCCCTGCGGGGCATGAACGATGTACTTCCCGATGAAAGCCCGTGGTGGCAGCTCGTCGAGGATGCTGCGCGCGAAGTCTTCGATGCCTACGGTTTCCGGCAGATCCGCATTCCCGTGCTGGAGCGCACCGAGCTGTTCAGGCGCTCGATCGGCGAGGTCACCGACATCGTCGAAAAGGAGATGTACAGCTTCGACGACAAAAGCGGCGACAACGTGACCATGCGCCCTGAGGCGACCGCCGGCATTGTGCGTGCCGGGATCTCCAACGGCCTGCTGCACAATCAGCAGCAGCGCCTGTGGTGCATGGGGCCGATGTTTCGCTACGAGCGTCCGCAGAAGGGGCGTTATCGACAGTTTCACCAGATCGATGTGGAGGCGCTGGGTTACCCGGGCCCGGACATCGATGCCGAGATGATCCTGATGACGGCGCGCATCTGGCGCAGCCTGGGGCTGACGATGCCACGCCTGGAACTCAATTCCCTGGGTACACCGCAGGCACGGGTGGCCTATCGCGAAGTCCTGGTCAACTACTTCGAAGCCCACCGGGATGCGCTCGACGAGGACTCGGTGAGGCGCCTGGGAAGCAATCCGATGCGCATTCTCGACAGCAAGCATCCGGACATGCAGGCGATCATCAGCGCAGCCCCGCTGCTTGGCGAT
>JAFIFN010000160.1 GCA_020832005.1 Gammaproteobacteria bacterium
TCGAGATCCTGGTCGGCGGCATAGCCTGTGAGCAGCGTGACCGCGGTTTCGATCGCACGGCTGGCGCCCTCGCCGAACGGGCCTTCGAACAGCGCCACCGCGTCGCTGCTGCGTCCGGCCGCCAGATACGCGCGCGCCAGCTGCAGCTGGATGGCCGGCTGGCGCGGCGCGGCGCGACTGGCCTGCTCCAGATAATCCACGGCCGCTGCGACCTGGTTGTCTTCCAGGCTCAGCACGCCGCGCAGCGCCATGAGTTGCGGGTCGCGATCATCGGGCAGGCCGCGCAGGGCTTCCAGTGCCGCCCTCGGGCGACCCTGCTGGCGACGCGTCTCGGCGAGCAGCCGGATCGCATTGGCCTGGCCGGGTTGCAGCGCCAGCACGCGCAGCAGCGACTGCTCGGCCTGCGAGAGCGTGCCAAGCGCGAGGTTGTTCGCACCCGTCAACAGCTGGATCTGCACATTGTCCTCGCCCACGGCGGCGATCTGCTGTAACGCCAGCGCGGCTTCACGATAATTGCCCTGGAGGTGGTCCACGGCCGCGACCACGTAGCGCGTCACGGGCGCCTCCGGGGCGCGGGCTCTGAGTCTGTCCCGGGTCTTGATCAGGCCATCATTGTCGTTGAGCGAAAGCTGGATCTGTGCGATAGCGAACAAGGCGTCGAGTTCGCCGCTGGTGGCCGAGGTGGTCGCCTCCAGGTCGGCTGCGCGCTGAAAGGATTCGGCTGCCGCCGTCAGGCTGCCGCTGCGCAGCTGCAGCGTGCCGATGAACTGCCAGGCCTCCGAGCGCGAGGCGTCGAGCACCACCGCACGATCGGCCAGGCTGCGCGCTGCGGCAGAGTCGTTCTCTCCGGCGGCCAGGCGCGCAAGGCCCAGCGTGGCGTCGTAATGATTGGCGTCGAGTTCCAGCGCCCGGGTGTATGCACGCCGCGCCGCCTCGCGCTGGTCATCGCTGCTCAGCGCATCGCCGCGCGCGGAATACCAGTCGGCGGCGCGGGCGGTCTCGTCAATATCATCCAGCACATGCAGCGCGGCGGTGCTACGGCGCAATTGTGTCAGCACCGCGGCGAGCGACAGGGCGTAGTCATCGACCGCCACGCCCAGTGCACGCGCCCGGCTCAGGTGCTCCTCCGCGCCGGGCAGATCTCCCAGGCGCTGCGCAGTCAGCCCCAGCAACAGTCGCGCGCGGGCATTGTCCGGCTGCTCCTGCAGCACGTTGCGAAGCTCGATCGAGGCCAGCGCATAGTCGCCGCGCACGAACTGCGCCTCGGCACGCTCCAGGCGCTGCTCGGGCGAGCTTCGGTCGCAGCCGGCCGTGAACAGCGTCATCGCGACAAGCGCGGCCAGCGCGAGCAGGCGTGCAGAAGACAGCGCAGAGATCGGGGCGGTGGGTGTCATGGGTCAGGGCTCTCGCTGTTTCGTGCAATATTTCTTGTGGTGTTTTGCGCGGTGTTCGTGCCAGTTGCTGCGGGGTGCCACTGCAACTCAGCCGCCGCGGCTTCAAGGAATGCCGACAACCGGGTGCGCGCAGCGTTGCAATCCGGCCGGCAGTCGGTGGACAGCGCCACGGCGACTGCATCGCGACGCCCGCGCAGCAGGCCCTGCAGCTCGGCGAGCTTGGCCTCCAGCGGCGCGGCAGCAGCCCGACCGGCCACCCAGTACCAGCTCCAGATCAGCCGTTCGCGGGCATCAATGCTGCCGCGATACTCCTGCACGTGCAGCGCGCCCTGCGCCGTATTCACGCTGATGCGCTCGCGCTCGGCCACGCGAAAGCCATGACCGGAGAAGCCGTTGTCGCCGCGCACGATTCGATGGTCGCTGTCCTGGGCGGCATAGACCGCGCGATAGATTTCGATGTCCGCATCCGTATGGCTCAGCCGTGCACGGTCGATGCTGGCGTTGAGAAACACCGGCGTCCAGGCCGACCTGGCGATGCCATCCACCGTCTGGCCTGCCAGCGCGCCGGGCAGGGGTGCTGCCGGCAGCGGGCCGTCCACCGGCGCGGGCGTGAAGCCGCGCGGCAGCAGCAGCACCAGTGCAGCGAGGAATGCGGCGGGCACGACGTTCATGGAGATCCGCGGCAGCGCGCCCAGGGTGATCGTGCGGCCACCTTCTTGCACCTGTGCCGGACCGCCGGCGGGACCGTGATCATGGTCCGCCTGACCCTGCGCGGGACTGTGCGCCCGCGTCGTCGACATCGACTGCGCCGCCAGCTCACGATCCTCCAGCCTGCGCGCCACCAGCAGCATCGGTGCCATCAGCACCAGGAACAGCATCCAGCCGAACAGGTGGTGCTCCACGGTGATCAGGTAGTGCTGCATGTCGGACAGATGCCCGACGAGGATCAGCACGTACACGCGGATCCAGTTCGACACGATGGCAAGTACCGCGGCGACGGCCAACAGCAGACAGCGGCGCGACCAGCGCTGCAGGTACATCAGCGCATAAAAGCCGCCCAGCGCCAGGCCCACGACCAGGTAGTTCAGTCCGCTGCAACCCGAGGCGATCTCGAAGATGCCGGCCGGCACGTGTACGAAGTTGCCTTCGATGAACGCAGGGATGCCGGTGACGGCCACCATGCGCGTGACCACCGCCGAGGTCAGTGCCTGCATAAGGCCGTTGATCGCCCACCACTGCGGCAGCGCGAAATAGATGAACAGGGCCGGCCACAGCAGCCGGGTACCAGCCTGACGTCCGAACACCAGCAAGACGCTTGCCAGGAACAGCAGCGGCAGCAGGGTCAGCCGCGCGCTGTTGATGTACATCAGCTCCATCAGCCCGAGCACGGCGATGCAGGCCAGCAGCGGCAGCAGCGCCCACCACTGCGCGTGCAGCTGTTGCGGGGGTGCCGCGCGCCAGTGTCGCAACGCCATCCACAGTGCCAGCGCCAGCACCAGGTAGCCGTGTTCGAAGTGGCCGTAGCGCTCGGTCCAACCCTCGTGGACGATCTGCAGCAGCGGCTGCAGGCCCAGCGTGGCGGCACCAATGGTCAGCACCAGCGCAAGGGCCAGCCACAGCAGGCGGGCTTCGCGCCAGCGCGGCTGCGATCCCGGGGAGGCGGCCGGCGCGTGCAGCGGGTCGGCAGTGCTCATGCGACGCTGGACCTGCCGGCACCGACGTTGTCGTCAACGCTGCCGGCACCACCGCCGGGCATCACCAGGCGCAGACACGTGCCCTCGCCCGGCGCGCTGTCGATCTCCACGCGGCCACCGACAGCGCGCATGTACTCGCGTACCTGGTAGGCACCGATGCCCATGCCCGAGGCGCCCTTGGTGGTATCGAAAGGCCGAAACAGGCGATCACGAATGAACTCCCGGCTCATGCCGCAGCCGGTATCACGGATTTCGACGACGACCTCGTGCCCATCCAGGTGCATGTGCATGTCCACCTGCCCGTCGGCCGGAGTTGCGTCCTGCGCGTTGCGCACGGCGTGGGCGATCGCCATGGCCAGCTTGTCGCGATCGCCGCGTACTTCGCAGTACCCGTCGATGCGCAGCTTGGGCACAGGCGTGCGCGCGGCTGATTCGGCGACGACTTCTTCGAGGATAGGCGTGAGATTGATGCGCGTGGCCTCGGCGGTACCGATGCCGCGCTGCAGCTGCTCGAGCAGCTTTTTCATGCGTGCAACACTTTTCTCGATGGTGCGGAAAGCATCGTCGACGAAGTCTTCGCGGTGACGCAGCCGCGGTGCGTTCTGCACGATCAGCGCCTGCTGGGCCATCAGGTTTTTCAGATCATGCATCAGGAAAGCAGTCATGCGATTGAAGGCCTCAAACTGGCGCGTCTCGGCGAGCCGGTCGCGGTCGAGCTCCTGGGCGAGAAACACCGCCACCTGGCGCCCGATGGTTTTGAGCAGGTCGTGGTCCTCGTAGTTCAGTGCGCCGCGCGCGGCGTTGCGGTCCAGCCGCGCCAGGCCGAGCAGACGTCCCTCATGCAGCAGCGGCACGATCACCGAATCGGTAGGCAGTTCGCCCTCGGGCAGCGTGCGGAACGCATGCGAATAGCGCTCCGGATCGGCACGATACTCTTCAGTATCGATGACCCACTGGGTCTCGGCGAGGAACTCCGTCACGGGATGATCGGCCGGCAACGCGGGTGAAGCCTGCACACCGACCGTGGCGGTCGACTCGAACGCCACCCCGGCGGCGCGACTGACCCACAGCTCACCGGTCGGGCTATCCAGGATGTCGCACAGCGCCTTGAGCGCGCGCTGGGCCGCCGTACCGCCCTGGCTGTCTGACAGCGTGGCGATCAGGCGCAGCCACTCGCGGCGATAGTCGTAGCGGCTGCGAAAGAAGTGCTTGTTCAGGAACACCCGCAGGCGTGCCTTGAACTGCGTGGAGAACAGGATGGCCACGAGCAGCAACCCGGCCGCGGCAAGAAAGGCCACCTGCAGCATCGGCCCCCACACGCCACCGAGCAGCCTGATCACCCAGCCGCCCGCGGCCATCGCCATCAGGTAAAGCCCCACGCCGAACAGCGTCGCCGAATAGAACACCATCGGCCGCGAGACGAACAGCTCCTGCGCCCATTGCGGATGACGCTTGGCCGCCAGCGCCAGCAGCGGCACCGTGGCCGCGGCAACCAGGCCACGCGCCGCCCAAAAGCCCAGGTCGAGCTGGTTGAGCAGCAAGCCGTGCGAGTAGACGAACAGGTTGAAGGCGAACATCCCGCCCAGCGCCAGGCACAGGGGGTTGAGTGCACGGCGTTCTTGCGGGTCTGCATTGCGGAAGATCTGCTCGATGGCGATCAGCGCAAGCAGCGATGCCGCCAGCAGCAGCACCAGCGGCCCGGTGGGCACAGGCATGGGCAGACCCGTCACCGTACCGACCGCCATCACCGTCGGGATCGCGATGGCCGCGAGCACCAGCGCGCCGCGCAGCGACCATGCGCCCGGCCCGCGCGGCAGCAGACTGACCAGCAGGCCCAGCCAGATTGCCGCCTGAATGGCATCGGCCAGCCACAGCCAGCGGCCCAGCGGCACCTGGGCGAGCACCAGCGCCACACTGGCCGCCGCCCACAGTGCCGTGCCTGCGCTTGCCAGCAGCAACCAGCGCAGAGCGCGGCGGCCGCGCAGGTTGACGGCCAACAGCAGGCTGAGCAGCAGGAAGGCCGCGGCGGCAGTGGCGAAGCTGACCGTAAGAATGATGGTCATAGGGCGATTATCTATTCATCGATTCAGCTGCACTCCAGCGAACTTCCGCCGGCACATCCGCGCCATGATACTTCTGGTTGAGGCGTTTCAGCCGCAGAAAGCGATATGATCCCGAATGAGTACAACACCACTGGAGAAACCAGAGCATGTCGGACTGGTGGAAGTATCTGATTCTTTTCGTGGTCATACTGGCACCCTTGGAGATCGCCTCGTTCCTGGCAGCGCGCTGGATGGTGCCTCTTGGGATCGTTATTCTGCCGCCCAAGGAGGACGGGTATGCTGCTTACCTGGCATCTCGAGACCCAGTTCTCGGTTGGCCCCGGCCGGACGCGATCGGTGCGGAGGAATTCGATTCGCGGGGGTCGCGCATAATCCCTAATTTCCCCTCGATTTTCGCGCACGTCTGCGTCTCAACCTACGGAGACTCCTTCACCTGGGGTGCTGACGTGGGTCCGGACGGCGCCTACGCGAATGCACTGGCGAATTTGCTTGGCTGCAGAGTCGAAAACTTCGGCGTGGGTGGATACGGTACGGACCAGGCGCTATTGCGTTACGTGAACAACCAAGACGATCATGCACCCGTGGTTGTGCTTGGCCATTTTTCGGAGAACATCGTTAGGAATGTCAACCAGTTGCGAGACTTTTACGCCTCCGGGCGATTCGGCTTCAAACCGCGATTCATACTGAATCAAGCTGATGAACTGCAACTTGTTCCTCTGCCCACGCTCAGCGTAGACGAATATCTTTCAGTGCATCGTCACACCGATTCGCTGCTCCCTTACGAATATTTTGCCCCAAACACGAAAGGAGCGCCGGCGGTTTTTGGTTTCCCCTACACACTGACAGTCGTGCGCGCGCTGTTCCACTACCGTATCCAAGCGCGCCTGCGCGGGCAGCCCTCCTATGCGGCCTTCTACGAGCCCGGCCATCCCTCTGGCGGACTGGCGGTGACAGAGGGGATCATCTTGGAGTTCGTGGAAACCGCGCGCCAGAGAGGTCAGCAGGCGCTGGTCATGATCATCCCTGATATCAAGGACCTTGAAATGCTCCGCGGCGGTCATGGCGCGCCTTATGACCCGCTCGAAACGTTGTTGGCCCAGGCCGGCATAGACTCGATCGATGCCGGCAGAGGCATACTGGCCCTCCTGGGCGACCGAGACATCTGCGATCTCTATGTATCGTGCCCGACATCCCACTTCAGCGCCGAAGGCTACGCCATGCTGGCGCAATTGGTGCACGAGCGAATCACGAAACTCCCCGACTTCCAGATCGGTAATCCCGGCAATTCGCAGCAACCGGATCATTAGCGATTTACACGAAGCAACATCACTCAGCGTCGAGAGTTGAACGACTGGCGTCGGATTACTTTATGTCGAAGTGAATGCCGGTCTGCGGGCAAGGCATTACTTAATGAAATAATTGCATTTATGAGCATCGGCACGGTGATTTCTTGATTGGTTATGGATCGGGGTGGGCGCGGCACGCCGCCGCCGTCGCGGCTAACAACAACAGCGTCAACAACACCGTTTGAGGCCGCGCCAGCGATGGAGCGGCCTTTTTGTTTGTGGCGGTGGCCGGTGTTAAAAGAGCCTGAAAAACACCGGAGCCCGTCTCATGCACTTCATCTTCGAAGTCCACATCAAGCCCGGCTACACCGCCGAGCAATATGCCCAGGCCTGGGTTCGCGCCAGCGAACTGATCCAGCAGGCCCCCGGTGCGCGTGGCACCCGGCTGCATCGCATGATCGGCGACCCGGACCGGCTGCTGGCGATTGCAAGCTGGGCCTCCAAGGCCGACCGCGACGCCATGGAGGCACGGCACGATGAGCGCGTCTCCGCCATCATCCGGGAGCAGGCAGAGTTCTGCGACATTCGCGTGATCGGCGAATTCGCAGACCCCGAGTGGGTGGTGCTGCCAGACCGCGACTGAGCACCTGTCCACTGGTCGGGCAGCGTGTCCGCCGCCTGTGTACGTCAGCGCACACAGCCTGGCTGCACTCATTGCGTATATTCCACGGTATCGGGCAGCCCGTCGGCTGAGCGCGTTTTCCCGGCGTTTTGCGAAACCTGCACCCCACCGTGACGGTCAAGTAGGACTATGGAGAGTGGAAACAACAAAAGCCTGAGCGATGTGCTGCTGCAGGCGCTCGAATCCGCGCTGTACGAATCGGACGATCGGTCCGATTGCGCAGCGGCAGGCCGCTCCGGCAGTGCAACGTCACGCCGTGCGCAGGCCGGCGAGGCGGTGTTGCGCACGATGTCCGCGTGGCTGGACAGCGAGGCCGCCCAACTCGGCGAGCTCGACGAGCGCAGCACCGAACTTCGCAGAACCCTTGCAAAGGTCCTGAGCGAAAACACGCATGAGACCCAGCGCGGCCGCCCCTCACTCGATGACAGCCCCGCACCGCCCGCACGGCCGTCGCAGTCGCCAGCAGATCGAGACGCAACGCCTGCGTCTCGGGCCGGACACTCGCCACTGCTGGCCGAGAAGCTGGCGGC
>JAFIFN010000013.1 GCA_020832005.1 Gammaproteobacteria bacterium
GTCCACCGCGAGCGTCGTTACGCTTCTGTTCGCACGGGCGATCGCATCTATGGTCAGCTGCCAACACGTCGCGGTGAACTGCCCACCATGAACGAACACAAGGGCGACCTGGTCAGAGCTGTTGCACGCAGCTGTCGTCATCCTGCTTGCCTTTGCAATTGTCGCCGCAATCTTATCCTACTTGAATTAAGGTCACAGACTTGATCAACGCATAGACCTGCATACCCGGCTGCAACTGCAGATGCCGAACCGCCCAGGGTGTCACCTCGGCCAGCAACAGCTGATCATCGAGCGTGCGCGTGGCCACCAGGCAACGCTCCTGCTCGCTGTAATCAATGCGCTCGATGGTCACTCGCAGGTGATTCTGGATACTCGTGTGCTGTGGATCGTTCAGTGCCAGCACGACGTCCCGGGCCGGAATACGCAACCGTGTGGCCCCGGTTGCAAGCATGGCCCCCGCCTGAGGCACCCACAGTGTCGCGCCTTCAACACCGAAACGCCTGAGCCCTCCCCGCTCAGGGGGGCTCAGCGAACCCAGCAGCACCGAGGCCGCACCCTCGTCGGCGAACAGCGGCGAGTCCGCGCGCGCCAGCGCATCGCGCAACGATTCGATCTGCTGTATGGCACCCTCGCGCATGAACACCACACGATCGGCCAGGCGCTCCACCTCGTCAGCCGCATGGGTGACCATGATGATGGGGACGCCGGCCTCGCTGCCCAGGCGCGACAGATAGGGCATGATCTCGCGCTTGGTCTGCGCATCCAGCGCCGACAGGGGCTCATCGAGCAACAGCAGCTGCGGGCTGCTCAGCAGCGCCCGGCCCAGGGAGATGCGCTGGCGCTCCCCACCGGAGAGCTGGTCGATCGAGCGTCCGAGCAGACCGCCGATCTCCAGCATGTCACTGACCTCCTGGAGGTGCAGTCGCCGCAATGCCGGGGCCGTACGCGTGTAGCCATACAGAAGGTTCTCGCGCGCCGAGAGGTGCGGCAACAGGCTGTGCTCCTGGAACACCAGCCCGATTCTGCGCCTGTGCAGGGGCACGAAGCGCCGCTGCTGCTGCCATACCTCGCGACCGAATCGCACGCTCGCCCCGCTGGCACGCTCGAGCCCGGCAATGACCCGCAGCAAGGTCGTCTTGCCGCAACCCGAGCGCCCGAACAGCGCCGTCACGCCCTCCAGCGGCAGTTCCATTGCCACATCCAGCGTGAACCCCCCGCGCCGGACCTGTGCCTGGATGGACAGACTCATAGCCTGGCGACCGAGAAGCGCCGGGTCATGCCGTACACCAGGAAAAGCGTGAAGAACGCGAACACCAGCAGCATCAGCGACAGCCGGTGGGCGGCGTCGTAGTTCATCGCCTCGGCATGGTCGTAGATCAGCACCGAGAGCACCTTGGTCTCTCCCGGAATGCTGCCGCCGAGCATCAGGATCACGCCGAATTCTCCGATGGTGTGCGCGAAGGTCAGTGTTGCGGCCACCACGAAACCCCCACGGGTCAGCGGCAGGATAACCGACACGAAGCGATCGATCGGGCCTGCGCCCAGGCTGCTGGCAACTTCAACCGGGCGGCGACCCAGATTGTTGAACGCCTCGGTCAGTGGCTGGACGGCAAACGGCATCGAGTAGAGCACCGAGGCCACCAGGATACCTTCGAAGCTGAAGGCCAGGTGCTGCAGGCCGATGGCCTCCAGCGAGCCACCGATAAACCCACGTGGACCCAGTGCGATCAACAGGTAGAACCCCAGCACGGTGGGTGGCAGCACCAGCGGCAGTGCGACAACTGCCTGCACCGCCACCCTGACCGCCGAGCGCCCGCTCGACAGCCACCACGCCAGCGGCGTGGCAATCACCAGCAGAATCAGGGTCGTGTACAGGCACAGCCTGAAAGTCAGCCGGATGGCCTGCCAGTCTTCGGGACCGAGTCCGAACATCGACATAATCCTTGCTAACGGGGCAGAACAAACCCGTAGCGATGCATGATCTCGAGCGCCGGCTCAGTGCGCATGAACTGGGCAAAACGTACCGCTGCCGAGTTGCCGGCGGCACGTTGCGTGACGACATAGCCCTGGGTCAAGGGCTGGTGCAGCGCATCGTCAATCAACCGGTGCGGATGCTCCGCAAGGCGCGGGAACAGCGCCAGCGACAGGGCAATAATGCCCACCTCGGCGGCACCCGACTCGACCATCTGCGCCGTGTGAGCGATGTTCTCGCCAAACACCAGCTTGGGCTCAACGGCCGCCCAGAGACCAGCAGACACCAGCGCCTCCTGCGCGCGCATCCCGTAGGGTGCATGCGTCGGCTGGGCGATGGCGATGCGGCGGATACGCGCGTCGGTCGCAAGATCCTGCAGGCTCAGCGACGAGGCATCCATGACAGTGCTCCAGACGACGATACGCCCGATCGCGTAGACCGTGGGTTCGGTGGCCGTCAGACCTGCGGCCTGGAGACGTTTCGGAAACGCAATATCCGCCGAGAAGAACACGTCGTACGGCGCACCATTCATGATCTGCGTGGTCATCTTCCCAGACGACCCGTAAACGATGTTGAACGTATGGTCGGGATGCGCGTCGCGGAAAAGCACCGCAATGTCGTCGAGCGCATAGCGCAGGTCCGCCGCCGCCGCTACGGTGAACTTCTGCGCCAGCGCCGAACACGGCAGCGCCAAAAAAATGCTCGCAAACAGCGCAACAACATGACGCGGCATGATCAGTCCGTTATATTCTATGGAATATAGCGGGATGCTATGCCAGCCCACCGGGGGGGTCAATGACGCAAAGCGGCGTACGCCTGAGCCTGCGAATCGATCTGCCGGGGGGGCGCTTTGGCCCGGGCAAGGCCGCCCTGCTGCGAGCCATCAGCGCACATGGGTCGATCAGCGCGGCTGCACGCCAGCTGCGCATGTCGTATGCGCGTGCATGGAAACTCACTGAAGCGATGAATTCCAGCTTTCGCGATCCACTTGTGGAGACCTTTTCAGGCGGCAGCAGCCGCGGCGGCGCACAATTGACCCTGGCCGGGCAAAAGGTGCTCGAACTCTACACCGCCATCGAGCACGCGGCTGTCAAGGCCGCTGGCAGGAATCTCGCATCACTTTCGTCGCTAAGCAATCACGAGTGCTGAGCGAGCTGTTCAAGCCCGGTCATCCACCGGGGCCTCGCGTGCCGAAAGGCCGGCGGTCAGTACGAAACGCAAGGCGTCCTCCATGCGCATATTGACCGGTTGCAACCGAGACTTCGGTAAAAACAGCGTATACCCGCCCACCTGGTAACTCATCGGGAAATACACCGCGACTTCGCTGTCATCGAGCAGATCGGGGAACTGCGACAGGTCTTCCCGGGTGACAAAGCCTATCAGTTTCATCGCCGGCTGATCGAACTCTACGATGACCACACGGTTGAATTGTTCGCCTGCGTCGCCGGAGACCAGACGCATGAAATCCCCCAGCGCGCCATAGATGGTTTTCACCAGTGGTATGCGGTTGAGTACGGTGTCCCACCACGCGAACAGGCTCCGGAACAGCAACGCCTTGGCCATGAAGCCGACCGCAAGCGTGAGTGCGATACCCAGCAGGATACCCAGACCCGGGAAGTAGTATCGCTCCGGGATGACTGCCGAATACATGCCGCCAAGGAACGTCTCGAAGGCGGCACCGATCCACCACAGGACCCAAAGCGTCACCACGATTGGCAGGACCACCGCCAAGCCTGTCAGAAAAATTGTACGCAGCTCGCGAAACGTCATCATGATCGTATCCATTGGAAGCCAATGCCTACGATACATCATCACCGATCCTGCCGAATGCAGGGCAATGCAGGAGACGGCGGACATCACGCCCGGGTCTGCCGGTCAGACTTCACTCCCGAACGAAGCGTCGCACCTGCTCATCATAGTGGCCGTGTGCGCCCCGCAAGACCGTCTCGTCACGCCATGCGGGCGCAATGGAGAACCATTCGTCCAGGATGTACAGATGCGCCTCACCAATGCTCACGTCGCCAAACACTCCAGCTTTCTGGTAGGGGTCCCCGTCCAGAAACGCTTGCAGTGATTCCCTGGATTCAAAGGCCATCCACGCCCCAACCCCGACGACATTCGCATCTTCGTCAAGAATTCGAAAGGTTGAAACGTCTCGGCCATTTTGCAGGGTGTGCTCCCGATGCGCGTTACGCAGAGTCTCTCGTACCGCCTCGCTGCCCTCCACATAGAGTCGCTGAACCAGATAGGTGCGAAAGTACTCGTCACCTGCCTTCACCTCTACAGGCATCAGGAGTGATACGAGCAGGAGACCAAACACTGCTGCCATGGTGTGGTTCATCGCGGTGCCCTCACGGTAGTGTCCGGTACCGGCGCAAGACCATCTCGCTCGTAGCGCCTGTGTTTGATCGCAAGGCCTTCCCCGCGTATCCATGCAGGCTCAATGCGAAAATAACTGTCTATGAAATCGACCTCGACGGGAATAATGCGAATCTCTTTGTAAAATCCGGCTTTCGTGTAAGGGTCCTCGTAGACGTAGTATTCCACGCCCTCGCGCGTGTCGAATGCGTTCAATGCCACGACACCGATGGCCTTGCCGTTTTCATCATGCAGGTTCGTCGAAACGGCGGTCTGACTATGTCCCTCAATGTGCAGGTTGTGAGCGCGCTGTTCCTCGGGCGTCACTCCACTGACTCTTGCCATCAGATCATCCGACCAGATTCTATAAACAAGATACATCTTGTAGTGCATCTCAGCGGCTTCATTGCGTCCCCCTTGCTGGGTGGCACAGCCCACGCAAAGAAGGCACGCGACGGCTGTCACGATTGCCAATCTCTTCATTCGGCCCCCTCCGTCGGGTTTTGTGTTGTGGTGTCCAGTCCGGCTACAACCGTATTGACAACGAAAGCATCGTCGAAGGATGCCCACGGATTCGTCAGTCGTCCTACGCGAAATATTGCCAGTCGTCGAGAAGGCACAACATAGATCCTGCCGTTGCCGCTTGCCTCCATAAAGTAAGTGTCTTCAGCGAGGAAAGGCCCGGAGAGAGGCCGCGCCGAACCTGTTCGTGTACTTTGGATGCGCTTACCAGTAAAGGGTTCGACGAGCCAGACACTGAATCCGGCACTCGGGTTATGCGAGACCGGCGTACGTACGGTCTGCAGCCACTCTGGTGCGACAACCTGTCTGCCGTCCCAAACGCCGTTGTTTGCGAGCATCAGGCCGAAGCGCAGCCAGCTTGACACGCTACCAATAAAGCAGCAGATCGCCCGGGCATCACCACGCGCACGGTCAAGGGCCACGAATCCTGTTTCGTTACCAAGCGGCATCCATAGATACTCGGACACCAGCTCGGCATAACGCTTGTTGGTCGCGCGCGTGAGCACGAAATATAGCGCTTGCGCATTGATGTGATTGAAGTCGAACGCTGAGCCCGGTGTGTGGTCCACAGTACGCTGCAATGTCAACGCGTGGAGGTTGCGCCCGATGAACAGATCCAGTACCGGATTGTAGGGTTTGCGATTGAAGCTTTCCTGCGCCAGCCCGGACTGATTGGCCAGGAGATCGTGCACGGTGATGCTGCGGCGTGCGTCCTGCTGCCACTCTTCCAGGTATCTGCCAGCACGCTCATCGAGGCTCTCTATCGCACCGGACTCCAGCGCATATCCAAACGCGATTGACAAAAGACCCTTGTGGATCGAGAACGAATCAACCAACGTCTCAGCATCGAGACCATCGGCGAAGTGGCTGTAGACGATGGAGTCACCGACGCCCACGACCAGCGCAAAGCTGTCCGTGTCGGTGGCGAATTCGTCGAGCGCCTGAACGGCCGCTTCATCCAGCAGACCGTGCAACTCAGGCAACGCGACGGGCACACCGGCACCCTGAACAGGCTCCAAGGGAGAATATTTGACGGTATCCAGTACACGATCCGGATCCGATATCGAGAACGCCATGTAATTGCGCGCGTAGGGCGCAATGAAAATTGCCATAGTGGCAGCCACCAAGGCCGCCACTGCAGCAATCCACCACGGTTTCACAAGCGTCATACTGGTCCTGGAAATCGACATCGTGCGCATCACCAGGCCAACTATCGGCCCTGATCGCCCTGCACGGCACGACAGTCTCCTGCCGCCTTGTACCATAGGTGCAGTACACACCGCCGACTCGCCCGGAGAAAAGCAGATTAGCGGGACGGTCTCAATCAGTGAAACCGTCTGGGCCGATGGCCTGGGCGAGCCTGAAGCGCCTGTGCGTGGCATAGTAGCTGCTGACCAGCTGCTGGAGGATCGCAGAGTTGATGGCTACTGAGCCGAAAAACACAGGGTTGCACAGGTGAGCGCCACGCCTGCACACCTCGCCAGGGACGCAACCGAAGCACTGGTACGTATTGTCGGCTCGGATCATGTCGTGACCGATCCAACCGAGCGCGCCGCGTTGTCCAACGACATCTTCTTCTGGGAAGATGCCCTGCCGGCCGACCTGGTCGTACAGCCAGCCACCACCGGCCAGGTTGCCGAGGTCGTACGGATCGTCGCCCGTCACGGGCTTTCGCTGTACACCCGCGGTGGCGGCATGTCCTACACCAAGGGCTTTGTGCCCACCGCCGCCGGCACGGTGCTGCTGGACATGCGCCGCCTCGATCAGGTACACGAGATCAATGCCAGTGACCGCTATATCGTCGTCGGCGCCGGTGCCACCTGGCAGTCCGTGAGCGAGGCGCTAAAGCCTCACGGTCTCAAGGTGGCGTTCGGGGCGCCGTTTTCAGGTGTGTATTCGACCGTCGGCGGTGCCCTGTCCCAGGGGGTGCCCTCAGGCAGCGCCGGCGTACTGGGTCTCGAGGTCGTGCGCGCTGATGGGTCGGTGCTGCGAACCGGATCATGGGGACGCAAGTCTTCGCATGGTCACGCAGCGCCCTTCTTTCGCGAATATGGCCCAGACCTGACCGGCGTGTTCCTCGGTGATACCGGTGCCTTTGGCATCAAGACAGCCGCGGCCTTGCAGCTCACGCAAAAGTTGCCCGCCGCGGCCCACGCGTCGTTCGCCTTCGAAAGCTACGAGGAGATGGCCGCCTGCATGATCGCGCTGGGTCCGCACGACTTCATCACGCGTCGCGTCGGACTCGATCCCTTCAAGAGCCAGAACTCCGTGAAGGTCGGCTTCAAGGAAGCGCTGAAGACGCTGGGCGACGTATCGACGTCAGGCCCGACGCTGCTGTCGGGACTCAAGGATTCGATGAAAATGGCCACCGGGGGCAGCAACTTCATGGGGGGTGTGAAGTGGTCGCTGCACCTGTCGACCGAAGCCATCAACGATGCCGTGGCCGAGGCGCAGATCGACGTTGTGCGCAACATCTGCCTGCGCCATGGGCGCGAGATCGCGAATTTCCTGCCGCGGGCGATGGATGCACGTGGCTACTCGGTGCGGGGATTTCTCGGCAGGCAGGGTCAGCGCTGGGTGCCCACCAATTCGATCTGGCCCTTGTCGCGCGCAGTGGAGATCGCCACCGCGGTGCAGGCGTTCTTCGACGCACGCCGGGCGGAGATGGACAGACTCGGGTTCCAGGAGTCCTACATGAGCGGCTACGGGCCCGGTTACTTCCTGTGCGAACCGAGCTTCTACTGGCACGACGAGGTCAGCGAGCTGCACCTGCGGCACCTGGGCGCTGATGAGGCGCAGCAGTTTCGCCAATTAAAGCCCAATCCGGAGGCCCGTGCATTTGCCATGACGCTGCGCCGCGAGCTGGCGCAGTTCTTTTTCGACATGGGTGCGGTGCATGTGCAGATCGCGCGTTTCTATCGATACCAGGATTCGCTGGACGGGGGCAGTTCGCGTCTGCTGGGCGAGATGAAGGGCTTGCTGGATGCCGACGGCCGGCTCAATCCGGGCAATCTCGGCGTATAGGCGTGACTTCGCGCATGACCGACAGGCGCTTTAGTCAGCGCGCGGCACGCTTTTAACCAGACAGAGACCACCGCCTCCTCAAATGTGCGAAAGACTTTTTACGCTATTCTTAGGCCGATGGACTACCCGACGCAGGCGTTTTTGCGCTAGCTTCGACTGCAAGCATCCTGGCTCTAAATGGCTTTAAACCGCTCCAAATAACGATCATGGCGAATACAAGTAAAGCAGGACAAACGACAGCCAACGAATATCTCAGCATTGCAGGGTCCGCGAAAACATAGTCTGTGACCAACGCAATGGAAGTGGGCCCTACGCCCTGCCCCACCAAATTCGCAGATAACAAGAAAAGCGCGACAATTTGTGCCCTGGCCTGATTAGGAACGATCATTGGGAGCGCTGCGGGGCCGGCACCAAAAGGCATACTAAGCAAAAAGGTGATTATTGCCAGCGCCCCCAGTGCCACAAGGTGATTATCAACGAGCGCAAATATAACGATGAGCGGAGCGGCTAATCCTGCGCCAATGATTCCGACCCTCAAATTGGAGTCCCTGACCCCACGTAAATAAAGAAAGTCTGATAACCAGCCGCCCGACAACACCCCCAGAGACCCGAAAACTACAAAATAGAGGCCATAGATATAACCAATATCTGAAATAGGGAACTCGAAGGTTCTTACAAAATAGGTTGGCACCCAAGCGCCGAATCCAAAAGTAACCATCGCGATTATAGAAAATCCGACAATCACACTGCCAACTGAACGAGCGTTCCCTTTAAGGAAAGCTCCTACCTCTTTCACTGGAAGTGCGCCTTCAGGTTTCCGGAGACCAGACGCTGCACCAGCTGCATCAACAGCGTTTGTCTGACGGGGTGGCTCACGGACCGTCAGCCAAATCAATGCAGCCAATATAAATCCGGGTACGGAAACAATCACAAAGGCCAGTTGCCAAGGATACATTGTACCGATTAAAGGCATTTCAATTTCGCCCAACTCGGTAACCAGGCCAACAACAGCTGCGCCGATCAATAAGGCGACACCAGAGCCAATGAAACCTGAGCCTGTGAAAACACTTATGGCCCTCGTAACCATGCGACGCGGAAAATAGTCGCTTATCATCGAAAAGGCGGAAGGTGTTAACGAGGCCTCACCGGCACCCACCATTGCACGCGCCATAAAGAGCGTAAGGTAAGTTCTCGCAAGGCCGCAAAGAACAGTCGCCATAGACCAGAAGACCATGCCAATGGCGATAACTTTTTTACGGCTACGCGCATCGGCAAGTCGACCTATGGGAACAAGCATAACGCTGTAGAACAGTGCGAACGCCAGGCCTTGCAGAAGACTTATCTGAGTATCCGTTACACCGAGATCAAGGCGGATCGGCTCCACCAGCAAGTTTATGATCATCCGGTCAAGGTAAGCATTGATGTTGGATAGCGATAAAATGGCGACCACATACCATGCGTACGCATTCGACCTAAAAGAAAAGCTATCCCCTGCATTCACACTTAATTTACTCCACGGGCATCATTTCTTTCCGGAGGGGCCGGCTCGGGATCCACGAGTCCTACATGATTAGTCGGCGCGCGGCACACGCACGCTTTCGACGAGTTCGCGAATGGCAGCCGGCGGTGGCGCCGTGAAGCGCGACACCAGTGCCGCCACCGCAAAGTTCAAACTGGCACCGATCACGCCAAAGCCGGTCGGGTTGATACCGAACAGCCAGTACTCGGCTGTATCCGGGAGCAGCGCCGTCTGCGGGAAGAAGAACCAGCCCTTGTAGGTCACGAAGTACAGCACCGTCGCGGTCAGGCCGGCAAGCATGCCGGCGATTGCTCCAGCACGGTTTATGCGCGGGAAAAAAATGCCCATCATCAGCGCTGGAAACAGCGTCGCCGCAGCAAGCCCAAACGCGAGCGCGACCACCTCGGCGGCAAACCCGGGTGGATTCCAGCCCAGGTAACCGGCCAGCACGATCGCCCCGGCCATGCTGATGCGTGCGGCAAGCAGTTCCTGCTTCTGCGTGATGCGCGGCGTGAAGGTACCCTTGAGCAGGTCATGCGAGATCGCAGAAGAAATCGCCAGCAGCAGGCCCGCGGCGGTCGACAGGGCAGCGGCGATACCGCCCGCGGCCACCAGGGCGATCACCCAGTCGGGCAGACCCGCGATCTCCGGCGTGGCCAGCACGACGATGTCGCGGTCCAGGCGCACCAGCTCGTTGCCGGCCCAACCGTACTCACGCTCGGCCATCGCCGCGAACTCAGGGTCTGCATCGTTGTAGTACTGCAGACGCCCGTCCTCGTTGCGATCCTCGAAGGCCAGCAGACCCGTCTGCTCCCAGCGCTCCATCCATTCAGGCTTGTCCGCGTAGGCCAGGTTACCGTCGAGTGTGCCAACCTCGCCGGGCTGCACGGTTTTGAGCAGGTTCCACATCGACATCGCGCCCAGCGCCGGTGCCGTCGTATAGAGCACACAGATGAACACCAGCGCCCAGCCGGCAGACTGGCGTGCATCGCGGATACGCGGCACGGTGAAGAAACGCACGATCACGTGGGGCAGTCCGGCGGTGCCGATCATCAGCGATATCGTCAGCAGGAACATGTTCAGCTGCGTCATGCCGGCGCCGACTTCGGTGTAGGCGGCAAAGCCCAGTTCCCTGAGCGTGCGATCCAGCGCTTCGAGCAGGAAGCGACCGTCGTCGATGCTGCCGCCCAGGCCGACCTGTGGCAGCACGTGACCGGTCAGCTGCAGCGAGATGAACACCGCAGGCACCGTGTAGGCGAAGATCATGATCACGTACTGCGCGATCTGCGTGTAGGTGATGCCCTTCATGCCGCCGAACACAGCATAAGCGAACACCACGACCATGCCCGAGACCAGACCCACGGCCAGGTCCACCTGCAGGATGTTTGAAAACGCGATGCCCACACCGCGCATCTGCCCGATCACATAGGTGATCGACATCGCCAGCAGGCACAACACCGCGACCACGCGGGCGGCCTTGGAGTAGTACCGGTCACCGATGAACTCCGGCACCGTGTAGCGGCCGAATTTACGCAGATAGGGCGCCAGCAGCAGCGCCATCAGCACATAGCCGCCGGTCCAGCCCATCAGGTAGGCACCGCCGCTATAGCCCAGGAACGCGATCAGCCCGGCCATTGAAATGAAGCTGGCCGCCGACATCCAGTCTGCCGCGGTGGCCATGCCGTTGGCGATCGGGTGCACGCCCTTGCCGGCGACATAGAACTCGCTGGTACTGCCCGCGCGCGCCCAGATCGCGATCGCGATGTACAGGACGAATGTCGCGCCGACGACCGCGAGGCTCAGCGTCTGCAGGTCGGCATTCACTGCTCGTCTACACCATGCTCGCGGTCCAGCCGGTTCATCCGCCAGGCATAGAAAAAGATCAGTACGATGAAGGTGTACAGCGAGCCCTGCTGTGCGAACCAGAAACCCAGTCCGTAGCCGCCGATACGGATCGCGTTCAGCGGTTCCACCAGCAGGATTCCCAGCCCCAGAGACACGAACGCCCAGATGGCCAGACAGCCGGCGATCACGCGCAGATTCGTGCGCCAGTAAGCGGCGCGGTGTTGTGACCGGTCCATGCCCCCCCGTTACATCTGCCGCCGGCGCCTTCCCAAGCTGGGCACTCGACCTGTTAAGCCTTTGCCTGTTAAGCCTTTGAAATCATGGCGGAGAGGGAGGGATTCGAACCCTCGAAGGTGTTGCCACCTTGCCGGTTTTCAAGACCGGTGCATTCAACCGCTCTGCCACCTCTCCGGCTAAAGCCTGCGGTCGGGAATTCTCCCGGCCGGCGCGGTCTAAAGCAAGGCCACGGATAATTGCGCGGCGCCGGCTGTCACATGGTCGTCACCGGGCGGTGTGCTAACATCCGGTCGGTCAGGAATTTCAGGTCATTTCAGGAGGAAACCCGATGCAGCCACGTCGTTATGGTTCAGAACAGGTCATCGCCCGGCAACCCGCGGCGACGGACGTGCTCTCCACCAATCGCGTCCTGCGCAACACCTACATGTTGCTGGCGGCCACTTTGCTGTTCAGTGCCGCGATGGCCGCCGTGGCCATGGCCACCCAGATGCCTTATCTCGGCCCCTTCGTCACGCTGGGCGGATACTTCGGCCTGCTGTTTCTGACGCATTTCACGCGCAACTCCGCGATGGGCCTCGTCAGCGTGTTCGCACTGACCGGCTTCATGGGCCTCACGCTGGGGCCATTGCTCTCAGCCTATCTCACAGCGGTGCCCAACGGCAGCCAGGTGATCACCTCGGCGCTGGCCACCACTGGCCTGGCCTTCGTGGGCCTGTCGGCCTACGCGGTGAAGTCCGGGCGTGACTTCAGCTTCCTGCGCGGCTTCGTGCTGATCGGCATCATCGCGCTGCTGGGCGTGATCATCTCCAGCCTGTTCTTCGATCTCTCGGCCTATGCCTCGGTGATCTCGGGCGCCATCATCATCCTGATGGGCGCACTGATCCTGTTCCAGACCGGCCAGATCGTCAACGGCGGTGAGACCAACTACATCATGGCCACGGTCACGCTGTATGTGAGCATCTACAACATCTTCGTCAGCCTGTTGCAGCTGTTCGGCATGGGCGGCGACGACTGACAGGCGCACCCCGCAGCACGGCAGGAAAAACGCAAACCCCGCCTGGAACGAATGCGTTCCAGGCGGGGTTTTTCTTTATCAGCACATCAATCTAAGCCTGGATACGCGGCACGCCGCCCATATAGGGCTGCAGGACCCGCGGGATGGCGATACTGCCGTCGGCCTGCTGGCCATTTTCCATCACCGCGATCAGCGCCCGGCCCGCGGCCACCCCCGAACCATTGAGCGTATGCAGCAGCTCGGGTTTGCCCGTCTCAGGATTGCGCCAGCGTGCCTGCATGCGCCGGGCCTGGAAATCCTCGCAGTTGCTGCACGATGAGATCTCGCGATACTTCTGCTGCCCCGGCAGCCAGACTTCGAGGTCATAGGTCTTGGCAGCGCCGAAGCCAATGTCTCCGCTGCACAGCGCCATCACCCGGTAGGGCAGCTCCAGCAGCTCGAGCACCCGGCAGGCATGTCCGGTAAGCGCCTCAAGCGCCTCATACGACTGCCCGGCCGGCACCAGGTGGACCAGCTCCACCTTCTCGAACTGGTGCTGACGCACCATGCCACGGGTATCGCGACCATAGGAGCCGGCCTCGGAGCGGAAACACGGCGTGTGCGCCGCCAGTTTCAGCGGCAGCTCATCGGCCTCGAAGATGCGCTCGCGGGCGAGATTGGTCAGCGGCACCTCTGCGGTGGGTATCAGGAAGTAGTCATGCTCGCCTTCCAGCGCGAACAGATCCTGCGCGAACTTCGGCAGCTGACCGGTGCCTTCCAGCGCGCGACGATGGGCGATGTAGGGCACGTAGGTCTCGACGTAACCGTGCTCGCGGGTATGCAGGTCCAGCATGAACTGCACCAGCGCGCGATGCAGCGAAGCCAGCCCGCCCTGCATCACCGAAAAGCGTGCCCCGGTGATGCGCCCTGCCGCCTCGAAATCCAGCTGCCCCAGCGCCTCGCCGAGTGCGACGTGATCCTTCGGCTCGAAGTCGAATGCCCGCGGCTCGCCCCAGCGCCGCAACTCCTGGTTTGCCGACTCGTCGGCTCCGTTCGGGACGCTGTCATCGAGCAGGTTCGGCAGGCCGAGCAGCATCTGCTCAAGCGCCTGCTGGACGACGGCAAGCTGTTCATCGGCCGCCTTGAGCTCATCACCCAGACGCCCCACCTCGCCGAGCAGCGGTGCGATGTCCTCACCCCGGCCCTTGGCCTGGCCGATCGCCTTGGAACGTGCGTTGCGTTCGTTGCGCAGTTCCTCGGCACGCACCTGCACATCCTTGCGACGGGCCTCGAGTGTATTGAAGCCCTCGATGTCCAGCGTCACGCCACGGCGGGCAAGATTCGCAGCCACTGCGTCGATGTCGTGTCTGAGTCGTTTGGGGTCAAGCATGTGATGTCCAGTGGTTTGGTTTTCGTATTGAATGGGCGGTACTAGCGACCGCGAGCCTGTTCGTTTCGTCGGCGAAGATCAATGAGCTTTTCGCGGATCTGCTTTTCCAGCCCTCGGTCCAGCGGTTCATAGTAGCGCCGGCCGGTCATCTCCTCGGGCAGGTAGCTCGCACCGGCGGCAAAGCCGTCGGGCTCATCATGTGCGTAGCGATAGCCCTTGCCATAGTCGAGCTGTTTCATGAGTCGGGTCGGCGCGTTGCGAAGCGCCAGCGGCACTTCCAGCGAGCCCAGCGCCCTGGCATCGGCCATCGCGGCATTGGCGGCTGCGTACACCGCATTGCTCTTGGCCGCGCAGGCCAGGAACACCACGGCCTGGGCGATCGCAAGTTCGCCTTCCGGACTGCCAAGACGCTCGTAGACTTCGGCTGCATCCAGGGCAATGCGCAGCGCCCGGGGGTCGGCATTACCGATGTCCTCGGAGGCCATGCGCAGCACGCGGCGGGCAAGATAGCGTGGATCGCAGCCGCCGTCGAACATGCGATACAGCCAGTACAGCGCGGCATCGGGATCCGAGCCGCGCACGGACTTGTGCAGCGCCGAGATCTGGTCATAGAAGGCTTCACCCTGGCGATCGAAGCGCCGCAGGCTGGCACCGAGCAACTGCGGCAGGGCCTCGGCCGTCAGACGACCGGGAGGCTCGGCGACCATCGCCAGTTCCGCGGCGATCTCGAGCAAGGACAAGGCGCGACGCGCATCGCCGTCGGCGGCGCTGACGATGCCGGTGAGCACCGCCTCGTCGAGTGACAACGCAGGCTCGGTCCCCAGGCCGCGTTCGCCGTCGACCAGCGCGCGATCGAGCAGCACGCGCAGCGCGTCATCTCCCAGGGGCTTGAGGACATGTGTGCGTGCGCGCGAGAGCAGCGCGTTGTTCAGCGCAAACGACGGGTTCTCGGTGGTCGCGCCAATGAACGTCAGCGTACCGTCCTCGACATAGGGCAGGAAGGCATCCTGCTGGGCCTTGTTGAAGCGGTGCACCTCGTCGAGAAACAGCACGGTCGCCCGATCGCCGTGCTCACGCACCTGTCTTGCCTGGGCCACGGCGGCGCGCACGTCCTTCACGCCGGCCATCACGGCCGAGAGCGCGATGAACTCCGCCTCGCAGGTCGCAGCGACCAGGCGTGCCAGCGTGGTCTTGCCGGTGCCCGGCGGACCCCACAGGATGATGGAGTGCAGGCTCTGGCCCTCGGCCATGCGTCGCAATGGCCTGCCCACGCCCAGCAGGTGTTCCTGGCCGACGTATTCATCGAGGCTGCGGGGACGCATGCGCTCGGCCAGCGGCGCGCCGGATGCGACGCCGCCGGGGCGCTCAGGCATGCTGCAATCCGACGCGGCGTTCCACCCACTGGCACCAGTTACCCAGACCGACCATGGCCAGCGACAGACCGGCCACGATACCTGCGGTATTGGCGACGAAGTCACCGAAATCCGCACTGCGATGGGCAAGCCCTCCTTGGGTGAGCTCCATGAGCATGCCCAGCAGGAACAGGTACTGCGCGACCAGCAGGTAATGTTCTCGCCGGTAGAGACCGGCAAAAAACAGCATCAGCGAGAAGTACGCCAGGAAATGCCCGAGCTTGTCGTGGTAGGGAAACGGCAATACCCAGGCGGTATCCACCGCCTCGGTGGGCCCCAGGCTCAGGTATACCGCCAGTGCCAGCAACAGCCACGCAAGCATGCGCCACAGGGGCGCGAGAATCAGCGGTCGCACACTCACCGCCCGTCCGGGCCGATGACGTCCACACCTTCTGGCGCGACAAACGAAAAACGCTCATCGCTCAGGACCACATCACGCTCGACATCGCCGAACACCACGGCGGTGACCTGAGCCAGCGCATCGGTGAGTTCCATGCGCCGCACGACCTCACCGTCGTGCGCCAGCACGATGCGCCGGAAATCGCTGTCTTCCTGCAACGGCTCCATCGCCAGCCATTCCAGGCCCTGGCGCTGCCAGGCCTCGACCACGCGGAAGCCATCGGTGAGCCGCCCACCCCCCAGCAACATGGCCGGCGAGCCCGCGATGCTCTGTTCGACGCGCGAGATGCTCACCTGTTCGAGATCCGCGTCATACATCCACACAAGCTCGCCGTCGGTGATCAGTAGCTGCTCGTAGGGTTGTTCATAGGCCCAGCGGAAGCGCCCGGGCCGCGAGATCTCCATGCGCCCAGCGGCCCGCTCGAGCAGTCGCCCGGAGGCATCGTGGACCTCCTGCTCGAAGACCGCACGCAGCGTGCCTGTGGCCTCGAGCAGGCGCTCCAGCCTCAGCGCGGCTGTGTCGGTGTGTCCCTGGGCCGGCGACGGCGCTGCGCGCACAGGCGCAGGCGCAGGCGCAGGCTTGGCGTCCGGTGTCGCTGCCGGCTCGGGCAACGCTGCCGGTTCGGGCCCGCTCTTGGGTCCATTGCCACCCGCCCACGCCCCCGCAGCCCACACGATCGCCGTGCAGGCCACGACCAGGCCAGTCAATCCGCTTGAATCTCTCGTCACGCTCAATCCTCCGGCGCGCCGGGCGCCAGCACCTCGCGGCTGCCGTTGGACTGCAACGGACCCACGATGCCGGCCGCCTCCATGGTCTCGACCATGCGCGCCGCCCGGTTATAGCCAATCTTCAATCGCCGCTGTACACCCGAGATCGAGGCCTTGCGCGTATCGGTGACGATACGCACGGCCTCGTCGTACAGGGGATCACTTTCCGCATCCGCCCCGGCATCGGCCTCGCCGAAAGCACCGGGCATGCCAGGAATAGGACCACTGGGACCCTCGATGATTTCATCGATGTAGCGCGGCTGCCCGCCACCCTTCTTCAGGCTGGCCACGACCTTGTGGACTTCGTCGTCGGAAACGAAGGCGCCGTGCACGCGCGTGGGCAACGCGGTGCCGGGCGGCAGGTAGAGCATGTCGCCGTGGCCGAGCAGCGCCTCGGCGCCCATCTGGTCGAGAATCGTGCGTGAATCCACGCGTGCGGAGACCTGGAAGGCGATGCGCGTGGGGATATTGGCCTTGATCAGGCCGGTGATCACGTCCACGGACGGCCGCTGCGTGGCGATGATCATATGCAGGCCCGAGGCGCGCGCCTTCTGCGCCAGGCGCGCGATCAGCTCCTCGACCTTCTTGCCGACCACCATCATCATGTCGGCCAGCTCGTCGATGATCACGACGATCATCGGCAGCGGCTCGAGCGCCGGACGCGGCGGCGGATCATCCGGATCGGCCGTGGGTGGGGCCTGCCACAACGGATCAGGAATTTCCTGGCCGCGCGCAGCCGCCTCGGAGAGCTTGCGGTTGTAGCCGCCGATGTTGCGCACGCCAAGGGCTGCCATCAGGCGATAGCGCCGCTCCATCTCGGCCACGCACCAGCGCAGTGCGTTGGCCGCATCGTTCATGTCCGTGACCACCGGGGCGAGCAGATGCGGAATGCCCTCGTAGACCGAGAGCTCCAGCATCTTCGGGTCGATCATGATCATGCGCACCTGTTCGGCCGTGGCCTTGAACAGCAGCGAGAGCACCATCGCGTTGATGCCCACCGACTTGCCCGAGCCGGTGGTGCCGGCAATCAGCAGGTGCGGCATGCGCTGCAGGTCTGCCACCACCGCCTCGCCGCCGATGTCCTTGCCCAGTGCCAGCGCCAGCGGCGAGCGCATGTCATCGTAGGCGCGAGACTTCAGGATCTCGCCCAGCGTGACCAGTTCGCGGATCTCGTTGGGAATCTCCAGGCCCACGACGCTCTTGCCTGGAATGATCTCGACCACACGCACGCTGATCGCCGAGAGTGCGCGCGCCAGGTCCTTGGCAAGGTTGGTGATCTGGCTGACCTTCACACCGGCGGCAGGCTGGAGTTCAAAGCGCGTGACCACCGGACCCGGGTGGACCGAGACGACTTCCACCTCGACCCCGAAATCGCGCAGCTTCAGCTCCACCACCCGCGACATCGCCTGCAGCGAGTCATCCGAGTAGCCGGCCTTGCGCGGCGGTGGATCATCGAGCAGCGACAGCGCCGGCAGCCCCTGCGCCGCCGGCGGATCGAACAGCGGCACCTGGCGTTCCTTCTCCACGCGCACGCTGGATTCAACACGCTTGACCACCGGTTCGATGCGCGGCGGCGTGCGCGTCTCCTGCTTTTTCACCGACTCGCGCATGGTCTCGCTGCGCGCCTGGCGGGCGCGCCGGCCCTCCAGCCAGCGCTGGCCGCGCGCGAACGCCTCGCGCACGCCGTCGACCAGCCACAACGCGGCGCGGCCGGTGCGATCCATGACCGCCAGCCATGAGACGCCGGTGAACAGCGACACGCCGGCCAGCCACAGGGCCAGCAGCAGCAACGTGGCCCCCAGCAGGCTGAGCACGGCCTCGAACCCATGGCCGACCAGCTGGCCGACGATCCCGCCAGCGGTCTCCGGCAGCAGGGCTTCGGCGAAGTGCAGCGTGGCCAGACCGCAGCTGGTCGCAAGCGTCAGCAGGAAGCCACCGAACCGGCCTGCCAGCACACGCCGGTCCAGCGGCCCGGGATTGCGCCGCTCGCGGAACACCAGCCAGCCGGCCAGCAGCACCATGACCGGGAACAGGAAGGCGGGCCGGCCGAACAGCATGAACGCCAGATCGGCAAACCACGCACCGGCACTGCCGATGCGATTGTTCACGGTGCTGCCATCGCCGGTCGAGGTAAAGCCCGGGTCACCCGGATGGTAGGACGCCAGCGCCAGCAGCAGGATGAGCGCCAGCGCCCCGAGCACCCACAGCGCCGCCTCACGCAGTACGCGCGTCATTGGCGTGCCGAGAATGGCGGGAGCGGAATCTGACCTGGCCTTGCCCACGAACAACCTTCTGGATATCGAATCAGAAAGAGATATTAGTCGTAATACTTTGACTTTTCTCGCGCAATAAGTCCATGCCATACGCCGTTCACGAAGCGCGCTGGCCGCCGACCGGTGCATTTGGCATAGTATCGGCCGTTCGGTCCCGAGCGCATCGGAACCGTGCCTGCGGACCCGCTGCAGGCGGCAATCGTCAGGGAATTCCGCGAGTATACATCAGGCGGGTCGGGGCCCTTGCGCCGGCTTAAGTTTGGCGCCTTACGTCCAGGTCAGGGAGCAGACACAACATGGCAGAACAGCACCACCGACTGATCATCCTGGGTTCCGGCCCGGCCGGCTATTCGGCGGCGGTCTATGCCGCACGCGCCAATCTGAACCCCGTGCTGATCACCGGCATCGAGCAGGGTGGCCAGCTGATGACCACCACCGATGTGGACAACTGGCCCGGCGATGTCGAGGGACTGCAGGGACCAGACCTGATGGAACGCATGCGCCGCCACGCCGAGCGATTCGATACCAAAATCATCAACGACCACATCAACCGCGCCGAGCTGACCGTGCGTCCGTTCAGGCTGACGGGCGACAGTGGCAGCTATACCTGTGATGCCCTGATCATCGCCACCGGGGCGACGGCGAAGTACCTCGGCCTGCCCTCCGAGGAAGCCTTCAAGGGCCGCGGTGTGTCGGCCTGCGCCACCTGCGACGGGTTTTTCTTCCGCAACCAGCGCGTCGCGGTGATCGGCGGCGGCAACACGGCCGTCGAGGAAGCGCTGTACCTGGCCAACATCGCCGAACACGTTACGGTGGTGCATCGACGCGATCAGTTCCGTGCGGAGAAGATTCTCCAGGACAAGCTCTTCGATCGGGTGCGCAGCGGCAAGGCGGAGATCGTCTGGAATCATGTTCTCGAAGAGGTGCTTGGCGATGAGCAGGGCGTCACCGGCATGCGCATCGCCGAACGCCACAACCCGGAGCGGGCCCGCGATATCGACCTCACGGGCGTGTTCATTGCCATCGGCCACCAGCCCAACACCTCGCTGTTTGCAGACCAGCTCGACATGGTCAACGGCTACATCACCGTGCGTGCCGGGCTTCAGGGTAATGCCACGGCCACCAGCGTTCCCGGGGTATTCGCTGCGGGCGATGTTGCCGACCAGGTGTACCGCCAGGCCGTCACCTCGGCGGGGGCCGGCTGCATGGCCGCGCTGGATGCCGAGAAATATCTCGATGCGCTGGGCCTGGGCGGCGAGGTCCAGGCCGCCTGAGATTATCGCCGTCACATACAGGGGCGCATGACATGGATGTCGACGTCGCCACAACACTCGAGGCTGTTGCCCCGGGCGAATGGAATGCGCTGAATTCGCGCAATGATCCGTTTCTGCGCCACGAGTTCCTGGTCGCGACCGAACGCCATGGCTGCGCCTCCAAAGCCAGCGGCTGGGAGCCCCGACACCTGCTGCTGCGCGGCGGCGGCCGGCTGCTCGGGGCGATGCCGCTGTACCTGCGTCACGATTCCTGGGGCGAGTTCGTGTTCGACTGGAGCTGGGCGCAGGCCTGGCAGCGGCTGGGCCTGCCCTACTACCCCAAGCTGACCTGCGCGGTGCCGTTCACGCCGGCCACCGGCGATCGACTGCTGGTGGCACCGGGTCAGGACCCTCAGGCGATTCGTCGCGCACTCCTGGAAGCTGCCCTGGGACTGGCCAGGACGCTGGATGTCTCCTCGCTGCATGTGCTGTTCCCGCGCGAAGCCGAGCTTGGCACCCTGCGCGAAGGCGGCCTGCTGCTGCGCCAGGATACGCAGTTTCACTGGCATAACGAGGGCGATGCCGATTTCGAGGCATTTCTGGCGCGACTGAGCTCGGCCAAGCGCAAGAAAATCCGCCGCGAGCGCCGGCGCATCAGCGAGCAGGGCATCGAGCATGTCGTGCGCAGTGGCAACGAGATGACCGAGGCCCTGTGGGAACAGGCCTGGGGGTTCTCGGCGCGCACGTTTCTGCGCCGCGGCCGCCCCCCGTACCTGAGCCTGGCGTTTTTCCAGGAGATCGGTCGCAGCATGGGCGAACAAGTGGTGGTGATCCTCGCCGAGCACCAGGGCACACCGATCGCAGGTGCGATCTGCCTGCGCAGCGACGACACCCTGTACGGGCGCTACTGGGGCGCGCTCGACGACTTTCACAGCCTGCACTTCGAGACTTGTTACTACCAGGGCATCGACTATTGTCTGGCCCACGGACTGGCCCGCTTCGAACCCGGCACGCAGGGCGAGCACAAAGTCGCGCGTGGGTTTCTGCCAGTGGCCACCGGCTCGGCCCACTGGGTAGCCGATGCGCGACTGCGCGCAGCCCTGGCCGATCACCTGGTTGCCGAACAGCGCCATGTGCAGCAGTACATGGACGAAGTTCAGGCCCACAGCCCCTATCGACAGTCCGGGGACGTGCCTGGATGAGCCGACTGGTCTGGCTGTCGGCACGCGACCGTCCGGAGGCCTTTCCGGACCCCAACCTTGCGCTGGCCGAACCCAACGGCCTGCTCGCCGCAGGCGGTGATCTGTCCACCGAGCGCCTGCTCTACGCATATCGCCACGGCATTTTCCCCTGGTATGAAGCCGGCCAGCCGATCCTGTGGTGGAGTCCGGATCCGCGCGCGGTGCTGCGGCCCGGCGACCTCAAGGTCTCGCGCAGCCTGCGACGCGTGCTGCGCCAGCAGCGCTTCGAGTTCACTGCCGACAGCGCGTTTTGCGACGTGCTGGCAGGCTGTGCCGAGCCGCGCAGCTACGGGGCCGGCACCTGGATCACGCTGGAGATGCGCGCCGCCTACGAGCGCCTGCACGCGCTGGGCTGGGCGCATTCCATGGAAGTCTGGCAGGCAGGCGAGCTGGTCGGTGGGCTCTACGGGCTGCATATCGGCCGCGTGTTCTTCGGCGAATCCATGTTCTCGAGGGTCAGCGATGCCTCGAAAGCCGCGCTGGTGCGACTGGTGGAACATCTCGCGCCCATGGGCCTGGCCCTGATCGACTGCCAGCAGGCCACCGGACACCTGGCCCGGCTGGGTGCAATCACGATACCGCGCAGGGCGTTTCTGGCTGAGATTCACGAGGCCTGCAAGCCCGAACCCGAGCCCGTGAACTGGACACTCGGACAGAACTGATCGGCAGGCCAAATTGCACCCCCAGCCCGCCTGTGCAAAAATCCGCCTCCGTTCGGGCATGTGCCCATCAGCCATATCGAGGATTCATGGCCAAGGAAGATGCCATTCAGATGGAAGGCGTGGTCGTCGAGACCCTGCCCAACACGACGTTTCGTGTCGAGCTGTCCAATGGACATATCGTCACGGCCCACATCTCGGGCAAGATGCGCAAGAACTACATCCGCATCCTGACCGGTGACAAAGTCACCGTAGAACTCACGCCCTACGACCTGAGCAAGGGTCGGATCGTCTATCGCGGTCGCTGAAAGCTGGCGCCTGCCTATTCGGGCAGGTGTGCGAGCTCGCGCGTCAGCGGTTCCACCAGCAGAATCAACTCGCCGTCGTCGCCCAGACGCACGCGCACGTGTCCGCCGTTATCGGCAAGCTTGCCGAACAACAGCTCCTCGGCCAACGGGCGCTTGACGTATTTCTGGATGATGCGCGCCATCGGCCGTGCACCCATCTTCGGATCGTAGCCCTTCTCGGCGATCCAGCGACGCGCATCGTCATCGAGTTCCAGCGTGACATGCTTGTCTTCGAGCTGGCCTTCGAGTTCGACCACCAGCTTGTCGACGACTCGCTGGACCGACACCGGGTCGAGCGCGTTGAACTGGATAATGGCGTCCAGGCGATTGCGAAACTCGGGCGTGAACATGCGCTTGATGGCTTCCACGCCGTCGCTGACATGATCCTGGTTGGTGAAGCCGATCGAGGCACGGCTCATTTCCTGGGCACCGGCATTCGTGGTCATGACGATGGTGATATTGCGGAAATCCGCCTTGCGGCCGTTGTTGTCGGTCAGCGTGCCGTGGTCCATCACCTGCAGCAGCAGGTTGAAGACGTCCGGATGGGCCTTCTCGATCTCATCGAGCAGCAGCACGCAGTGCGGATTTTTTGATACCGCCTCTGTGAGCAGGCCGCCCTGGTCAAAACCCACGTAGCCAGGCGGCGCGCCGATCAGCCGCGAAACCGTGTGGCGCTCCATGTATTCGGACATGTCAAAACGAATCAGCTCCACGCCCATGATCAGGGCCAGCTGCCGGGTCACCTCGGTCTTGCCCACACCCGTGGGACCGGCGAACAGGAACGAACCCACCGGCTTGTGCTCATCGCCCAGCCCTGAGCGCGACATCTTGATGGCTGAGGCCAGCACCGAGATCGCCTCGTCCTGACCGTAGATGACCAGCTTCAGATCGCGCTCGAGATTGCGCAGCACATCGCGGTCGGTCGCTGAGACGCTCTTGGCCGGAATGCGGGCCATCTTCGCCACCACGCCCTGCACCAGCTCCACGTCAACCGTCTCGGGACGTTCGTCCTCGGGCATCAGGCGCACGCGCGCGCCGGCCTCGTCGATGACATCGATGGCCTTGTCGGGCAGGTGACGATCATTGATGTGTTTGGCCGCGAGCTCGGCTGCGGCACGCAGCGCGGCATCGTCATAGCGCAGGCCGTGATGTTCCTCGAAGCGGCTCTTCAGGCCCTTGAGGATCTGGTAGGTCTCCTCAACCGAGGGCTCGGGCACATCGATCTTCTGGAAACGCCGGGCCAGCGCCCGGTCTTTCTCGAAAATGCCGCGATACTCGCTGTAGGTGGTCGACCCGATGCAACGCAGATCGCCGTTGGCCAGCACCGGCTTGATCAGGTTGGAGGCATCCATGACCCCGCCGGAGGCCGCGCCGGCGCCGATCACGGTATGGATTTCGTCAATGAACAGGATCGCACCGGGGTGCTTTTTCACTGCGGCCAGTACGCCCTTCAGGCGTTTTTCGAAATCGCCCCGATACTTGGTACCGGCAACCAGCGAACCCATATCCAGCGCAAAGATGACAGCATTGCGCAGGATCTCGGGGACTTTCTCCTCGACGATCAGCCGCGCGAGTCCCTCGGCGATGGCCGTCTTGCCCACGCCGGCCTCACCGACGAACAGCGGGTTGTTCTTGCGCCGACGGCACAGGATCTGCACCGTGCGCTCGATCTCCAGTTCGCGGCCGATCAGCGGATCGATGCGACCCTCCTCGGCGAGCTTGTTGAGGTTGGTGGCGAAGCGCTCGAGGGCGTCGCCGCCTTCCGGATCCTTTTCGCCGGCCACGGCGTCGGCGTCATCGGCAGGCTGCTCAGGGCCGGGCTCGCCGGCCTTGGAGATGCCGTGAGACAGGAAATTCACCACGTCGAGGCGCGAGACATCCTGCAGGGCCAGCAGATAAGTGGCCTGGGACTGTTTCTCGCCGAAGATCGCGACCAGCACATTGGCCGCCGAGACCTCTTTCTTGCCGCTGGACTGAACGTGAAACACCGCGCGCTGGAGCACGCGCTGGAACCCCAGCGTGGGCTGCACGTCGCTGTCCTCGTCGCCCTGGGCCAGGCGCGGGGTCGATTCATCGATGAACGCCTGGAGATCCTGACGCAGTCGGTCGAGATCCGCGCCACAGGAGCGCAGGATCTCGGCCACGCGCGGAACCTCCACGAGTGCCAGCAGCAAGTGCTCCACGGTCATGAACTCGTGGCGCTTCTCGCGGGCGTTCTGGAAAGCCTCATTCAGGCAGAATTCAAGCTCGCTTGAGAGCATCAGACCTCTTCCATTGTGCACAGCAGCGGGTGTTGGTGCTGCCGTGCGTAGCCGGTCACCTGGGCGACCTTGGTTTCGGCGATCTCGAAGGTGAATACACCACACACACCCTTTCCCTTGGTATGGACTTCGAGCATCACGCGCGTGGCCTTCTGGCGATCCATCGAGAAGACATGCTGGAGCACATCCACGACAAATTCCATCGGCGTGTAATCATCATTGAGCAGGAGCACCTGGTAGAGCGGCGGCTTTTTGAGCTTTGGCTTGGCCTCTTCAACTGCCAGTCCACGATCATCGCCTCCCTGCTGGTGCTCATCATCCGAACCCGACATGCTTCTCGTTACCCTCTCGCCCGCCATCCCGGCAGGCCGGTTTGATCTACCTTCAGATATATGGGGCAGGCTTGAACGCTTTGCAAGCCGGAACTTCCTGCCCGAACCTGCATCATACCCTGCCACCGCCCACGCACTTCACGCAAGATTCTTCATCACCCATTGAGACAATGCTCGCAAGTTATAATCACTGATGACATTTTTCCTTTGCCAGCCGCTTGTTAGGGGGCATGGCAGAGGCTATGATCGTTGCTTCTATGACCCGTAGCGTCGGCATAAGGTTCGGCCGCTCGCACCGGAGCACGTACACCAGATGCAGTTGACCGAAAGACTCGGAAGCGTGGACACCCAGGCCGCGCTGGCGTGGGCCAATCGCCGGCTGCCTCCATGGGTCGTGGTATTGCTGGTGATCGCGATCGCCTGGCAGCTTGCCCGCATGACCTGGCTGGTGCTGACCCCGGGCGTGGATCCTGCGGCGATTCCGGCCCTGCCGACACCGTCCGGTTCAGCTTCCGCTGCCGTCCAGTCCCGGGACTTCGATGTGCAGCGTATCGTCGCCGCCCAGCTGTTCGGGCGCCTCAGCGATGAGCCGGCACCCGTCGTCGAGCAACCCCAACAGGTCGATGTGCCAGAGACCCGCCTGAACCTGCAGCTGCGCGGGGTGATCGCCGAGGATGACCCTGAACGCGGTGTTGCGATCATCGCGGATAATCGCGGGCGTGATCAGCTCTACCGGGTCGGCCAGCAGGTGCCCGGGGGCGCACGCCTGCACGCGGTCCACGCCGAGCAGGTGGTGCTCAACCGCGCAGGCTCGCTGGAGAGCCTGCGTCTGCCGAAGGAATTTCCCGCCGAAAGCGCTCAGCGCGCCTCGCCGCGGCCCGGCGGTGTTGTGCGCCCGCAGCAGGACGGCTCGTCAGTGCGACAAGTCATTTCCGACAATGCTGCCCGGATCACGGAAATCCTGCGCGTGCAACCTTATATGGAAGGAGGCAATATGCGCGGCTACCGGGTCTATCCGGGCCGCAACCGCCAGCAGTTCACCGCGCTGGGTCTGCAGCCGGGCGACCTGGTCGTGGAGATCAACGGACAGCCGATGAATGACCCCAGCCGCGGCCTGGAAATCTTTGCCGAACTTGGCGATGCGACATCGGTCAGCATCACGCTGGAGCGCGAGGGCGTAACGGAGACGATGATGCTTGACACCTCACAGCTGGCATCCGCTGCGGGGGCCTCGCAATGAGAATGACCGTGGCGGTGTGGCCGGCCCATCAGGCGCACCCCATGGCTGCGCGGGTAAGCGGGTTTTTCAGCGGCAGCCGTCTGGCGTGGCTGCTGCTCATGGCGGTGTTCGCGGCACCTGCCGTGCATGCACAATCGATCAAGCCCAACTACCGCGAAGCAGATATCCGCCAGATCGCCGAGGCGGTCAGCGAGGTCACCGGGCGTAACTTCATCCTGGATCCGCGTGTCAATGCGAAGGTCACGATGCTCTCGGCCACGCCGATGACGCCTGATGCCTTCTACCAGACCTTTCTGTCGATCCTGCAGGTCTATGGCTTCGTCGCCGTGGATACCGGCGACATCGTGCGCATCGTGCCCGATGCCAACGCCCGTCAGTTCCCTGATGCCGAGCGCGGTCGCGGCGATGAATTCATCACGCGCGTGCTGCAGCTTGAAAATACCGGTGCGGCACAGCTGGTGGCCATCCTGCGCCCGTTGATTCCCCAGTACGGTCACCTCGGGGCGCACCCGCAATCCAACGTCCTGATCATTTCCGATCGTGCGGCCAATGTCGCGCGCATGGAGCGCATCATCGCGCGCATCGACCGCGCAGCCGAGGAAGACATCGAAGTCATCCCGCTGCAGCATGCCAGTGCCGGCGATCTGGCCAATATGCTGCGCACGCTGGTGCAGAACACCCAGGCGGCGGCAGGCGGCACACCGATGCCGCAGCTGCTGGCCGATACCCGCACCAACAGCCTGCTGCTCAGCGGACCGTCCTCCGGACGTCTGCGCATGCGCGCGCTGATCGCGCATCTCGACACCCCGGTCGAGGCAGGCGGTGACACCCAGGTGCGCTACCTGGCCTACTCGGATGCCGAGGATCTCGCCGGGCGCCTGCAGCAGCGTTTTGCGGAAGGCACACGGCGCGAGGATGCCACCCAGCAGGTCAGCATCTGGGCCGATCAGCAGACCAATGCGCTGGTGGTCACGGCACCGCCGGGCGACATGCGCGCGATCATGGGCATCGTCGACCGGCTTGATATCCGGCGCGCCCAGGTACTGGTCGAGGCGATCATCGTCGAGGTGTCCTCCGACAAGGCCGCGGAACTGGGGGTGACCTGGGCGATCGACGGTTCCCGTGATTCCAATGCCATCGGCGTGACGAACTTCCCCGGTGCCGGCGCAGGGGTGGTCCAGCTCGGCGGCGCACTGGCCGGCGACGTCCCCAACCTCGGTGCCCTGCCCTCCGGGGTGACCATCGGCGTGGGCCGCATCAGCCGCAGTGGTACCAGTTTTGCAGCGATCCTGAGCGCACTGCAGGGCGATGCCAACACCAACATCATCTCCACCCCCTCGATCGTCACGCTCGACAACGAGGAGGCCGAGATCAAGGTCGGCCAGCGCGTCCCCTTTCTTACCGGGCAGTTCTCCACTGTAGGCACCGGTGGAGGTGCCCAGCCCGTCAACCCCTTCCAGACGATTCAGCGTGAGGATGTCGGCACGCTGCTCAAGATCACTCCGCAGATCAACCGTGCCGACTCGGTGATCCTGCGTATCCGTCAGGAGATCTCCAGCATCAGCGCCGGCACGGGCGGTGCCGTGGACCTGATCACCAACAACCGCGAAATCAGCACGACGGTAATCGTCGAGGACGGCGACATCCTCGTGCTCGGCGGATTGATCGACGACACGCTGCGCGAAAGCGAACAGCGCGTGCCGGTGCTCGGCAGCATCCCGATCCTGGGCCATCTGTTCCGCGCGCGCAGCACGCAGAAGGTCAAGACCAACCTGATGGTTTTCATCAGGCCGCGCATCATGCGTGACGGTCTCAGCGCGACGATGGCCACGGACCAGAAGTACAACTACATCCGAGACATCCAGCTCGGTGACGAAGGCCGCAGCGTGCCGCTGATGCGCGATGCCGAGCGCCCCAGGCTGCCCATGCTCGATCTGCGCGATCTGCCTGACGCGGATACCGGTGAATCCGGGGCGCGCAGTGATGCAGAGCGTGAGGACGATGGCCGCGAGGATTGAGCCGACGCTGGCCGAGGCAAACACGGCAGCGCCCGAGCGCGGCCCCAGGAGGCTGTCCTTTGCGTTCGCCAAGCGCCACGGGGTCCTGCTGCGCGACTCTGTCGCCGGCCGGGTCGACGTGGTTCACCGCCCCGGCATCCAGCCTGCCACGCTGGCCGAGATCCGCCGCTTCGCCGGGCTGCCGCTGCACCTGATCCCGGTCGATGCCGAGCAGTTCGATCAGCTGCTGCGCGAGGCCTACGAGGGCGGCAACGCCGGCGCCACCAAGATGGTCGATGGGCTGGAAGAGGACATGGACCTCTTCGAGGTGGCCCAGGCGCTGCCCGAGCCCTCCGACCTGCTCGAAAGCGAGGATGACGCCCCGATCATTCGCCTGATCAACGCGGTGCTTACGCAGGCCATCAAGGATGATGCCTCGGATATCCACATCGAACCCTTCGAGAACCGGCTCGTCGTGCGTTTTCGTATCGACGGCGTACTGCGCGAGGTGCTGACCTCGCGCCGCGCAGTCGCGCCACTGGTGGTCTCGCGCATCAAGGTGATGTCGAAGCTCGACATCGCCGAGAAGCGACTGCCACAGGACGGCCGCATCAGCCTGCGCATTGCCGGACGGGCCGTGGATGTGCGTGTCTCGACCATGCCGTCCGGTCATGGCGAGCGCGTCGTGCTGCGACTGCTCGACAAGCAGGCAGGGCGGCTGGACCTCGAACGCCTGGGCATGGACCCGAAAACCCAGGCCGCGACCGACATGCTCATCCACCGACCCTACGGCATCATCCTGGTCACCGGCCCCACCGGCTCGGGCAAAACCACGACGCTGTATGCCGCGCTGGAGCGCATCAACGATCACTCCCGTAACATCATGACCGTCGAGGATCCCATCGAGTACTACATCGACGGTATCGGTCAGACCCAGGTCAACACCAAGGTGGAAATGACCTTCGCACGTGGCCTGCGTGCGATCCTGCGCCAGGACCCCGACGTTGTCATGGTGGGCGAGATCCGTGACCTGGAAACCGCCGAGATTGCCGTCCAGGCGAGTCTGACCGGTCATCTCGTGCTCTCGACGCTGCACACCAATACCGCCGTGGGCGCGATCACCCGCCTGCGCGATATCGGGGTCGAACCCTACCTGCTGTCGTCCAGCCTGATCGGCGTGATGGCCCAACGCCTGGTACGCGTGCTCGACCCCGAGCACAGCGAAGCGTACCAGGCAGCCGAATACGAATGCCGTGCGCTGAACGTCGATCCGGCCAATCCGCCGACGCTGTACCGGCCAAGACCGGGCTCGGAGCTGAACGGTTTTCGCGGGCGCACCGGCATCTACGAGCTGATCGTGGTCGACGATGCAATGCGGACCATGATCCACGACGGTGCCAGCGAACAGGCCCTGGAGCGCCACGCGCGGGCGCACAGCCCGGGCATTCGCGATGATGGTCGGCGTCGTGTCCTCGCGGGCACGACGACGATCGATGAAGTCGTGCGCGTCACACGCGATGACTGACATGCCTGAGCGCTGATCCCCGGCCGCCATGGGTGCCTTCGAATACGTAGCCGTCGACGCCACGGGGCGTGAGCGCAAGGGTGTCCTCGAGGGTGACACCCCGCGCCATGTGCGCAGTCTGCTGCGCGAGCGGGAATTGCTGCCGCTGGAAGTCAACGAGGTCTCCCAGCGCGGCGACATCCGCCGTGGCCGAAAACCTCTGCGCCGTGGTATCAGCGCCGGTGATCTGACGCTGTTCACGCGCCAGCTCGCCACGCTGGTACGCTCCGGCCTGCCGCTCGAAGAAGCACTCTCGGCGGTCGGCGAGCAGACTGAAAAGCCCCGCGTGAAAAGTGTCATCGTAGGCGTACGGGCCAAGGTCATGGAGGGCCATGCGCTGGCCGACGGACTGGGGGATTTCCCGCAGGCTTTCCCCGAGCTGTATCGGGCCACGGTGTCTGCCGGCGAGCAGTCCGGGCATCTCGATGGCGTGCTGGAGCGACTGGCCGACTACACCGAGAGCCGTCAGCGCCTGCGCCAGCAGGTGGCCAGTGCCCTGGCCTACCCGTGCGTGCTGATCCTGATGGCCCTGGGCATCATCGCGTTGATGATGACCTATGTCGTGCCCAAGGTGGTCAGCGTATTCGAGACCTCGGGGCAATCGCTGCCGGTGCTCACACGCGGCCTGATCGGGCTGAGTGACTTTTCCCGCGACTATGGCCTGTTCGTCGTCATCGCACTGGTGGTCGGTTTCTTCGGTTTTCGTCGCGCGCTGCGCAACGAGTCCGTGCGCATGCGCTGGGATCGCTTCAAGCTGCGCCTGCCGATCCTGGGCCGGCTGACACGGGCGCTCAACACCTCGCGGTTCACGCGCACGCTGGCGATTCTCGCCGGCAGCGGCGTGGCGGTGCTCGATGCCCTGCGCATCGCAGGCCAGGTGGTGGAGAACCTGCCGATGCGCCGGGCCATCGAGGACGCCGCAGCGCGCGTGCGCGAAGGCGCCGGGATTGCCCGCTCGCTGGCCGCCAGCCGGCTGTTTCCGCCGATGATGGTGCACCTGATTGCCAGCGGCGAGACCAGCGGACGGCTTGAGGAGATGCTCGGACGCACCGCCGACAACCAGGAAAACGAGATCAACACCATCCTGACTACGGTCCTGGGCTTGCTGGCGCCCCTGGTGATCGTGCTGATGGGCGGCATGGTCCTGATCATCGTCCTGGCCATCCTGCTGCCGATCATCAACATGAACCAGCTGGTGATGTAGCGTCGCTACCCCCCTGCGGCGCTTTTTCAACCGCCGTCAAACGGCTGAAACACAATCCACTGAGTATTTCGCTTTCGCAAGGCCTTCGGGGGTATTGCGTGGACATGATTTCGGGTTTATAAATCGCTGCGCGGCCGGCAGTAGCCGCAGCCCTCCGGGGTTTAGGGTTCCTGTGGAACTGCGTTATTGCGACGCCGATGACACCGAGGACGATGACGTGGCGCAGAAAGGCGACAGCGACGCCGATGAGTCCGACGATGACAACGACGAGGCAGAGGAGGTCGACGTGGAAGATATGAACGGTGATTTCGATACCGATACATCCTCGGTTGTCGGCAAGGACATGTCGGCAAGGCGTCGTCTCGAAGAACTGCTCGAGGAACGCCGTGCTGCGCGGGATCTCGAGGACTTCGAGGACTACGACTGCTAGCCAGCCCGGGCCTTACGGCCTGGTCCTTACTAGTGAAAATCCCGTGAGCGCGTGAGCAGCGCGCCCAGCCACGCGCTGCGATCATCGAGATGGCGCGCGATGACATGCGTCACCGCGTCCTGGCGCTGCAGACTCCCGCGCACACACAACAGCCGTGCATTGAGCAATGGCTGGCGTTGCCGCTCGCCGAGCGCCTCCCAGACGACCACGTTCACATAGCCGGTCTCGTCCTCCAGGGTCACGAAGGTCACGCCACCGGCCGAGCCCGGACGCTGCCGTGTGGTCACCAGCCCCGCAACGCGCACCTGTGCACCATCGCGGTGTTCGCCCAGCGCCGACGCGGGCACGATGCCATCGCGTTGCAGGCGCGCACGCAGCAACGCCAGTGGATGCCGGCCCAGGCTAAAACCCAAATGGCGATAGTCGGCGACGATGTCCTGGCCTTCGCTGGGTGCGCGCAGCAACGGGTCGGCTTCGTTGAACTGCGGCACCGGCAGCAGCGGCAGCGCTGCCTCCACGCCGGCCACCATCCAGCGCGCACGATAGCGATGTCCGGCAAGCTCGCGCAGGGCGCCCGCCGCGGCCAGCGCACCCAGGTCAGTGCGGTTGAGCCGCGCACGGCTTGCAAGATCCTGCACGCTGTCGAAGGCCGCCACTGCGCGCGCCTCGCACAGCCGCCTGCCCCCCTGCTCGGACAGCCCGCGCACCTGCGATAAGCCCAGACGCAGGGCTGCACGACCCTGCTCCTCCGCCACCAGCGTACAGTCCCAGTCACTGTCACGGACATCGATGGCAAGCAGCGTCACGCCACACTGCTCACGGGCACAGCGCAGCAGCTGCGCCGGCGCATAGAAGCCCATCGGCTGGCTGTTGAGCAGAGCACAGAAAAACGCCGCCGGTTCATGGCACTTCAACCAGGCCGAGACATACACCAGCAGCGCGAAGCTCGCCGAGTGGGATTCCGGAAAACCGTACTCACCGAAGCCCAGGATCTGGTTGAAGATCTGCTGTGCGAAGTCCTGCGAGTAGCCACGCCGGCGCATGCCTTCGATGAGGCGCTGCTCGAAGGGTCCCAGGCCGCCCTTGCGTTTCCAGGCGGCCATCGCGCGGCGCAGCTGGTCGGCCTCGCCGGCCGAGAAACCCGCCGCGACGATGGCCAGCTGCATGACCTGCTCCTGGAAGATCGGCACGCCCAGCGTGCGCTGCAGGACGCCGGCGACCTCGTCGCTGGGATAGCTCACCGGCTCGAGTCCATTACGCCTGCGCAGGTAAGGATGCACCATGTCGCCCTGGATCGGCCCCGGGCGGATGATCGCCACCTCGATGACCAGGTCGTAGTAATTGCGCGGCTTGAGCCGGGGCAGCATCGCCATCTGCGCGCGTGACTCGATCTGGAACACACCGATGGTCTCGGCGCGACAGATCATGTCGTAGACGCTGGGGTCCTCGGCCGGCAGCGTGGCCATGGTCAGTTCACGACCGCTGTAGCCGCGCACCAGATCAAAGGCCTTGCGGATCGCCGTGAGCATGCCCAGTCCGAGCACATCAATCTTCAGCAGGCCGAGGGTCTCGAGATCGTCCTTGTCCCACTGGATCACCGTGCGCTCGGGCATGGCGGCATTCTCGATCGGCACCAGCTCATCAAGCGGCCCGGCCGAGATCACGAAGCCCCCGACATGCTGGGAGAGATGTCGTGGAAACCCCAGCAGCGCATGTACCAGCCACAGCAGACGGCGAGTGACCGGATGCTCCGGATCCAGGCCGGCCTCGCGCACACGCTCAGGATCGATGGCGCGCCCATCCCACCACTGGATCGTACCGCTGAGCCGCTCGATGACATCCGCATCGATTCCAAGCGCCTTGCCGACATCACGCACGGCGCTGCGCGGCCGGTAACAGATCACCGTGGCGGCCAGTGCTGCACGCGTGCGTCCGTACTTCGCATAGATGTACTGGATCACCTCCTCGCGACGCTGGTGTTCGAAGTCAACGTCGATATCAGGCGGCTCGTTGCGCTCCCTGGAGATGAAACGTTCCATCAGCAGCGACATGCGCGCAGGATCGACCTCGGTGATGCCCAGGCAGAAACACACGGCCGAGTTCGCCGCAGAGCCCCTGCCCTGGCAGAGAATGCCGCGACTGCGGGCGAAGGCGACGATATCGTGCACGGTCAGGAAATAAGCCTCGTAGCGCAGCTCGCTGATCAGCGCGAGTTCATGCTCGATGAGTGCGCGCACACGCACCGATACCCCTTCAGGCCAGCGTTGCGCCATGCCCTGCATGCTCAGACGTCGCAGCTGACTGGCGGGCGTCTCGTTCGCAGGCACCAGTTCGGCCGGATACTCGTAGCGCAGTTCATCGAGCGAAAACTCACAACGCGCCGCCACCGCCAGTGTTTCGGCCAGCAGTGCCGGCGGATAGCGTCGTGCCAGCTGTTCGCGACGACGCAGGTGGCGCTCGCCGTTGGCAAACAGTGCAAGACCCGCACGCGCCACCGGCACGCCCAGGCCGATGGCCACCAGCACGTCCTGCAGTGCACGGCGGCTGCGTACATGCATATGCACATCACCGCTGGCCACGCAGGCAATGCCGAGCTTCGCCCCCAGGCGGCCGAGCGTCTCCAGGCGACGTGCATCCTGGCCATCGGCAAGCATCTCCACGGCCAGCCACAGGCGATCGGCAAAGCGCGCTGCCAGCCAGCGGCCATCGGCCTCACAGGGCTCGGGTCCGGGCAGCCACAGCGCAAGACAGCCCGGCAGACCGCAGGCGAGATCCTCGCGCAGCAGCCGGTATTCACCCTTGGCGCTGCGCCGGCGGGCGCGGCTGATCAGCGCGCTCAGACGCGCATAGCCTGCGCGCGAGGCGGCCAGCAGCACGAGCGCAAGACCCTCCTCGCAGTGCAGTTCGCTGCCCACGATCAGTGCCAGGCCGTGCTCGCGCGCCGCGGCATGTGCGCGTACAACACCGGCCAGCGAACACTCGTCGGTGATCGCCAGCGCCGCGTAGCCCAAGGCGGCGGCACGTGCAACGAGTTCCTCGGGATGCGAGGCGCCGCGCTGGAAGCTGAAGTTGCTCAGGCAGTGCAGCTCGGCGTAGCCCGGCGTGGCGGCATCCCGGGTCATCCGAATACACCGTGCAGCCACCAGCCACGCGCACCGATGCGCTCGCGGTAGATCCACAGCCGCATGCCCGGGGGATTGCGTGCGATGTAGTAATCACGCGCCACGTCGCGGCCATCCCACCAGCCGGTCTCGATACGCTCGGGCCCCTGCTCGATGCGCAGCCGTCCCTGGTAGTGCGGCTGGCCACCCTGCCCGGCCAGCGCCACCGGTTCGGCCAGCATCCACAGCGGGCGATGCACCGCCGAGGCAGGCAGCGCGGCATCATTGATACGTCCGCCTGGCGAGTTCACCGCCTGCCAGGCATTTTCCGGACGATGCTCGGGCACCAGGCACAGACCGAAGACCGCGGAGACACCCAGACGCGCACGCAGCCGCTCGATGAGCTGCGGCACACCGGCGCAGGGATGCGCAGGCGTGCGCCGGGCAAACAGTTCGCCGGACTCAGCCGCTGCGTCGAGTTCCAGGCGCGGCACCGAGAGTCGCAGCATCATCACCGGTGCCGGCAGCATCACGCGCTCAAGACGCTGTGCATACAGTGCCTGCAGATGCGCCACATCGCGACTGGGCTGGGAGAGCACCAGCGCCACCCGCGTGGTCGCCTGATTGGCATGGCACAGCGACAGCAGCAGTCGATGCACACTGGCATCGCGCCTGCGCAGCACCAGGCCCAGGCGCTCGATCAGCCAGTCGACCCCCTCGATGAGCCGGGCGAGTGTTTCCGTCTCGGCAGGCAGCGCCAGCACATCGTCAAAGCCCGCGGGCGGTTGCCAGGCACGGCGCGGATCGGCACTGCGGCCCAGTGCCCGGTCCAGGCTTTGCAGCAGCGCCGGCGAACTGCGCCGCGACAGCGCATCGCGCGGCAGGCGCAGGCAGTCGGCCAGGCTGCGCACACCGAGTTCCTGCAGCAGCTTTGCCTGTGTCGCCGGCCAGCGGCACACTTCAACCGGCAGCTCGCCCAGCCGCCCGGGCAGTTGCGCAAGCTCCGCTACATCGCCGCCATCGGCACGCGCCAGCCAGCTCGCCGCCAGCGGCGTAGGCGCCAGCGCAAGCCAGGTCTCGGTACCCAGCGCCTCGAGCCGACGCGCCACCGCGGCACGCAGCGTTGCCGCCCCGCCGAACAGCCGCAGGCTTGCGCCCACTTCGACGACCAGACCATCCGGGGGCTCGAGACTGAGCTGTGGCGAGAACTGCGCCAACGCCAGCGCAACACGTTCCAGACCGGACTCTGCGGCCAGCTGCGTCGACCCACGCAGATGCACCCCCAGCCACAGGGTCTCGGCCACGACACTGGCACGCGGCGACGCATGTGCAAGCGCCTGCGGCCGAGGGGCGGCTTCAGACCGGGTGGCCGGGGGCGGTAAGGCCTCCTCCGGAAACAGAGGCAGGGTTGTGCGCATGCGTGACATGACGCATCAGTCCGCCGGCATCCGATCGGGAGGGTACGGCGAGTGTCCGGGCACCTGTGGCTGGCCACCGCGACACTTGAGAATAATCAGGCCGTCGCCACCGAGGTGTACGCGCAAGGCCGCGGGCGAGTGCTGCTCGCGCGCCTGTGCGGAGCGCACCAGCACGGCCCAGGCATCACTGCCCTCGGCGGCCAGCTGCAGGCGACGCAGCCGCAGGTCGGCGACCTGCTCGGCCCAGACCAGCACCGCGCAGCACTGCCCGGAATACAGTGCCTGTTCGGCCGCCCAGAGACTTTCCGCGGCACGCTCGCGCGCCTGTGCGCGCTGCGAGGGATGCACCACGAGCATGCGCTCGGGTGGCAGACCATGTGCGGCCAGCGCCGGTGCATAGGGCATGAACGGAGGCGCCACCCAGCATACCCAGCGCGGCTCGGCTGCTTCGTCGACGCTGCCACGACACAACGAGGCCAGCGCCGGCAACAGCAGGCCAAGCTCGCCCAGTCCGTGGGCTTCGAGCAGCAGCTCGGTGAGTGCGCCACGCGGCCAGCCACCGCCGGGCAGCCGGGCATCGAGATCGGCAAAGCCTGTAGCGATGACAGGCAGCTCATCGGCAATGCCTGCCTGTGCCGCGCGCCAGAGCTGACCCTGTCGCAGCAGCCGATCGAGCCCATCGTCCATCCGAGGCGACCGTGTACTAGGGGGCCAGACGATCGCGCAGTACGCCAACCACGACGCCTTCGATGACCATGGCCTGCTGGGCAAGATCGATTTCCATCGGCTCGAAGTCTGGGTTTTCGGGCAGCAGCCAGACCGTGCGGCCATGCTGGCGATAGCGCTTGACCGTGACCTCGTCATCAAGACGCGCAACGATGATCTGCCGGTTCCTGACTTCAGGGGTGCGGTGCACCGCCACCAGGTCGCCATCGAGAATGCCGGCATCGCGCATGCTCATGCCGTTGACGCGCAGCAGGTAATGGGGCTTGCGTGCAAACAGCGTGGGATCGATGCGGTAGCGCGCCTCGATATGTTCCTCGGCGAGAATCGGGCTGCCGGCGGCCACCCGGCCCACCAGTGGCAGGCCCAGTTGATCGCGCAGCGAGTCCCTGAGCTGGATGCCGCGCGAGGCCCCTGGCAGCAGCGAGATGGCACCCTTGCGCTCCAGCGCGCGCAGGTGCTCCTCGGCGGCGTTGGGAGAGCGGAAGTTCAGCGCCTGGGCTATTTCGGCACGCGTTGGCGGCATGCCGGTTTCCTCGATGTTCTGGCGGATCAACTCCAGGACCTGTCGCTGGCGGGGGGTAAGTTCGGCGGACATGTAGCACCTGTATGTATGAACAGTCACTGTTAATGTATACAGTCATTCAGGCATCCACGCAAGTCCGCGCATCCATCTGCCTGCAAACGGCGCTGTCGCGCCTCTGAACTGCACGTCGTGTTATCGCGACACGTTGCAGTTGTCACGCGTTTAGAGCATCATCTGCGCAACATTCAGGGCGCAGGTTCGCCTGCGCCCTGAAGTGTTGCGCATGTTGCGCAGACGTATCGTGAGTCGACTCAAGACACAGGGGACATTTAGATGACAACGCATTTCCGGACCGCCCTGAAAGTTGGGGCGCTGACAGTTGCAGCCGTGCTTGCCACGGGCTGCGCCAGCACCAATATGCAGACTGCGGTTGAACAGGCCCAGGCAACTGCTGAGCGTGCTGCGCGTGACGCCGCTGCCGCACAGACCACGGCTGCCGAGGCACAGCGTACCGCCAACGAGGCCCGCCAGCTGGCCTCCGGTGCGCAGAGCACCGCCAACCAGGCTCTGTCGGCCGCCAACGCCTCTCAGGCCTGCTGCGACGCCACCAACGAGAAGGTGGACCGCATGTTCCGTGATCGGATGTCCAAGTAAGCTTCCAAGCTTGCGAATGACAAAAAAGCCGCGGTCTTTCGGGACCGCGGCTTTTTTAATGATCACATCAGACCAGGGCTGAGATGATCCGGACCGATGGCTACGAATCAGTCCTCGATCACCATCGCCAACTCCTGCAGGCCTTCGTCCGTATCCGCCTCGTCATCGGCCTGCGGCAGGCTGCGCTGATCCAGACTGGCCATCACCGCCGGCACACCCCGCGCCTGCCCGGCAATGAATTCCGCCCCCGCCCAGTCGACCGCTGCAGCACGCTCACGCGTGCCGGCCACGACCATCTCGGTGAGCACCGTCAGGCTGCGTTCGGCGAACTCCTCGGCGAACTCCTCCAGCGGCGGATGCGCCTCGAGATACATCACATGGCCGTTCCAGCCGACCTTGTAGGGCTGGTTGATGATGCGCACCTCGGTGCCGACCGACACCAGTTCATATAACGCCTCGACATCCTCGGGATACATTCGGATGCAACCGGCAGTCACGCGCATCCCCACCCCTTCTGGACGGTTCGTGCCGTGAATCAGGTAGGACGGCAGGGTCAGTCGCATGGCACGACTGCCCATCGGATTATCCGGGCCTGGCGGCACCACCGCCGGCAGACGTCGACCCTCGGCGGCATATTCAGCGCGCACCGAGTCAGGCGGCCGCCAGCTCGGATTGCGGCGCATCTCGGTGATGCGGTGCAGGCCGATCGGCGTGTCCCAGTCCATGCGCCCGATACTCACCGGATGGGTGATGACACGACGCGGTTCGCCGGGCGGGGTTTCAGGAAAGTAGTACAGCCGGTATTCGGGCAGGTTGATGACGATGCCACGCCGCGGCACATCCGGCAGCACGAAGCGTGTCGGCACCAATACCTCGGTACCCTCGCCCGGCACCCACTCATTTACACCGGGGTTGGCACGTTTGATTTCCTCGAAACCCACACCATGCCGGCGCGCGATATCCAGCAGCGTCTCCTCCCAGCGCGAGTGCACGACCTGCACCTCGCCAACCACGCTCTGGTGTTCATCTTCGATAATGTAGCTTGCCGCCTCCGCTGCGCGGGCGCCGAGCAGCAGCAGGGGCAGAAGAATCCAGGCCAGACAGTACAGTCGCATCAGTTCAGTACTCACGGGTAAGCACAGGCACGGTGGAGACAGTATAACGGCAGCAGGGGTTCCCCCCTCAATCGCACTGCACACTTTGGCGGTTGAGCCAGACGGCTACGGCTAGTAGCGCACCAGCGCCGAGCCCCAGGTCAGGCCGCCGCCAAAGGCTTCGAGCAACAGCAGCTGCCCGCGCTGGATGCGTCCGTCACGGATGGCGACATCCAGTGCCATAGGCACCGAGGCCGCCGAGGTGTTGCCATGATCCTGCACGGTCAGCACCACCCGCTCCATCGGCAGGTCCAGGCGCTTGGCCGTGGCCTGGATGATGCGGATGTTGGCCTGGTGAGGAATCAGCCAGTCGACCTCGTCCTTGCCCAGGCCGGCCTTGGCCAGCACGTCTTCGGCCACGCCACCCAGCGTACGCACCGCGACCTTGAAGACCTCGTTGCCGCGCATGTGGATGAAGCCGTCATCGCGGGCAGGCACCGGATTGCGCCGCGAAGGACCGGTCGGCACGTACAGAAGGTCGCCGTAATGACCATCGGCGCCCAGGTGCGTAGCCACGATCCCCGGCGTCTCGGAGGCCTCCAGCACCACGGCGCCGGCACCATCGCCAAACAGCACGCAGGTATCACGCGACGTCCAGTCAGTGATGCGCGAGAGTGTTTCGGCGCCTACGACCAGCGCGTATTTCGCCTCGCCTGAGCGCATGAACTTGTCGGCCACCGAGAGACCGTAGAGAAACCCGCTGCAGGCAGCCTCCACGGCAATCGCCGGCGTGCCATGCACGCCAAGCTTCTGCTGCAGCAGGCAGGCAAGGTTCGGAAAGATCTGGTCAGGCGTGGTGGTGCCGGTAACGATGAGTTCGAGATCCTGCGGACCGATTCCGGCGGCCTCCATGGCTGCCAGTGCGGCCTGATAGGCCAGGTCACTGGTCAGCTCGTTGTCGGCTGCGATGTGGCGGCGCTCGATACCGGTACGCGAGCGTATCCACTCATCGGAGGTCTCCACCATGCGCTCGAGCTCGGCGTTGGTGAGAATGCGTTCGGGCAGATAGCGCCCTGTGCCTGCTATGCGGGAATACATGTGACTTTCTGCGACTCAAGCATGCGAGTGATATGCACCGGAACGCCCTTGCGCGCCTCCTCCAGTGCCACGTGAACGGCATTGGCGAACGCCAGGCTGTCGGCCGAACCGTGACTCTTGACCACGATTCCGTTCAGGCCCACCAGACTGGCCCCATTGTAACCGCGAGGGTCCAGGCGGTGCTTCAACGCGTTGATGGCCGGCATTGCCGCCAGCCCCTGCAGTCGGCGCAGGCCGCTGCGCGAGAATTCCTCACGCATGTACCGGGCGATGAGCTGGGCCACACCTTCCATGGTCTTGAGTGCCACATTACCGGTAAAACCATCGGTGACAACCACGTCGACCTCACCGCTGAAAATCGTATTGCCCTCAACGAAACCGATGTAGTTGAGTCCCGAGGCGGCAATCATGCGCGAGGCCTCACGCACGGTGTCATTGCCCTTGATGTCTTCCTCACCGACATTGAGCAGCCCCACGCGCGGCGACGCCAAACCGCCAAGATCAGCCGCCACAACACTGCCCATGCAGGCAAATTGCAGCAGATTGTCGGCATCGCAGCCCACATTGGCGCCGAGGTCAAGCATGAAGGTCTGACCAGACAGCGAAGGTACGGGGGCGAGAATCGCCGGCCGGTCGATGCCCGGCAGGGTCTTGAGGACGAATTTCGCGGTGGCCATCAGCGCACCGGTATTGCCGGCACTGACGCAAGCCGCGGCATCGCCGGCCTTGATCATGTCCAGCGCGACGCGCATCGACGAGTCCTTCTTGCGACGCAACGCCTCGCGCGGTGACTCACTCATCGCCACCACCTCGGCAGCAGCCTGAAAGCCCAGGCGATCACCAAAACGCCCGCCATGGGCCTTGCGTGCCTCTTCGAGAACCTCGGGAAGCCCTACCAGCACCAGCCTCGCACGCGCGTCGCTTTCAAGTACGCTGACAGCGGCCGGCACGACCGTGTCAGGTCCACGATCGCCGCCCATCGCATCAAGCGCAATGACCAGTTCAGTCGTCACGGCTGCGCACACAGGGAGGATGACGCCTGCCGCGACCGGCAGGCGTGCAACGGCATCACGGGATCACACCGGTCCGTGGCGGTGACGGGCCTTATTCCTGATCGTCGGTCTGGACGTCAATCACCTTGCGCCCACGATAAAAGCCATCGGGGCTGATGTGATGACGACGATGGGTCTCGCCGGTGGTCGGCTCGATCGACAATGTCGGATTGCTCAGCGCGTCGTGCGCGCGGCGCATGCCGCGACGCGACGGGGATTTCCTGCTCTTTTGAACGGCCATGTCAGTTTCACTCCAGTATCTAAAGTTCGGGGGCCGGTGTAAGCACACGCCGGGCCGGTTCGTCACAATCCGCGATGTCCGGGTGCACCGGCACCAGCGGCAGTGCCATGATCAATTCATCCTCGATGAGGTCCAGCGGCCGAATCCTGTCGCTGACAACCTCCATCTCCTCGTCGCCGTCGAGCCTGTCGATCAGCGCCTCGCCATCCACCAGCAGCATGCTGAAATCGGCATCCACGTGCTGCGTGAATCCCCCAAGGCAACGCTGACATACCAGCGCCAGTGCCGCGTGACATTCACCGGCAACCTGTACGACGCCTTCTTCGCCCCGGCTGAACGTCAGCCGCGCGCTTACCTCACCATCCCCGGACTCAAGCATCGCGCCCAGCCGGTCAAAGGCTGCCAGCGGCAGGGCCCCTGCAAACTTCGCGCGGCGGGCCGCAAGTTCGAAGGCATCGTGCCAGGAAACCCACGCCCGCTGGTCCCGCGGCAGGCCAGTTTCGAATGCCATAACCCGCCTATGATAAATTTCCATAAAATCGTTGTCAAAATAAATGGATATCCCTGTGTCGCAACCCCCGCTGATCCTCGCCTCCTCGTCACGCCACCGGCGCAGCCTCCTGGAACGGCTGCTGACGGAGTTTGAGTGCATTTCGCCGGATATCGACGAGCAACGCCAGCCCGGAGAGCCAATTTCAGCGCTTGCCGAGCGTCTGGCGCTGACCAAGGCCCGCACAGTGGCCACCGCACGGCCGGAGGCCGTGATCATCGGCGGCGACCAGGTCGCCGCACTCGGCGATGAGGCGCTGGGCAAGCCCGGCACGGTAGCTCGGGCGCAGGCCCAGCTGGCCGCCTGCGCCGGACGCGAAGTGGTTTTCCATACCGCCGTGTGCGTGATCGCCGCCGGCGGCGCGACCGAACGGCATCAGGACATCACACGCGTGCGCTTCCGCGCCCTGGATGCATCCGAGATTCGCCGCTACGTGGCCCGCGAGCAGCCTCTGGACAGTGCCGGGGCGTTTCGCTGCGAGGGCCTCGGCATCGCGCTGTTCGAGTTTATCGACAGTCGCGACCCCACCGCGCTGATCGGCCTGCCACTGATCTGGCTGAGCGGCGCCCTGCGCCGCGCCGGGATCGCAGTGCTGTAGTAAAGGCTAAAGCCAGGGCTTGCCGTGCCGATATGCAGGGCATCCATCCAGCCCCGCGTATCGCCGGAGAAATGCCCTGATGTCACCTGCCAGCAACAGCGCCGAGACTTCAATGCAGCACGACACGACCGAAGCCTTCCAGCTGGTGCAGGACCTGGCGTCCCAACTCTCGACCGGGAACCTGCGGCTGCCCTCACTGCCCGAGGTGGTCATTCGCATTCGCCGCACACTGGAACAGGACGACTTCGACGTCGACGAACTGGCCAGGATGGTCAGCAGCGAAGCGGTGCTGGCGGGCACGATTCTGAAGCTGGCGAACTCGGTGACCTATCGGCGCAGCGGCGCCGAGGTCGTGAATATGCCAAATGCTATCGCACGGATTGGCGCCAGTATGGTGCGCACGGCAAGCATGAACTTCGCATTGCAGCAGTTGCGCAACGCGCATCAGTTCAAGCATATCGAGCACCTGCTCAACCCCGAATGGCAACGTGGCAAAACCGTGGCGGGCCTGTGCCACGGTCTGGCACGCAGTTCCCGCAAGGCGCATCCCGACGAGATGCTGCTGCTGGGCCTGGTGCACAACGTCGGGCGCATCTTCATCTTGAGCCACGCCGAGCACTATCCATTGACGTTCTCCAATGAGGCGGCCCTCAACGACCTGATGGACCAGTGGCATCCGTCGGTAGGCAGCGCGATTGCGCAGTCATGGAATCTGCCGGAGAACGCCGTGCAGGCGATCGCCGAGCAGACCACGCCGGATGCGGAAAAAGACCACTGTCACGCGGTGTCGGATCTGCTGCAGGTCGCCGTGACGCTGCATGCGATTTCGGGCGACGACACGCAGGCCATCGCCGATGTCGCCGCCCTGCCCGCCAGCACGCGCCTGGGCATGGATGAGCCCACGCTGGTCCAGATCAAGGCACAGGCCGGCGACTGGGCAGACCTGCTGGGTTGAATCACACCGTCAGCGGCGCCCGGGGCCTCGCTTGACGGGACCGAGCCGATCCAGCACGCCGGCCAGTTCCGCCGGCAAGGCGGCACTCACGGCGCAGGGTTCGCCCGACGCCGGATGACGGAATGCGAGCATGTGAGCATGCAGGAACAGCCGGCGCAGGCCGAGTTTCTGCATGTCGAAGTTCAGATCGCTGTCGCCGTAGCGCTCATCGCCGGCCAGGGGATGGCCCACCGCCTGGGCATGCACGCGAATCTGGTGGGTGCGCCCGCTGTGTGGCATCACCTCGAGCAGGCTTGCCCAGCCATAATCCTCGACCAGGCGGAAACTTGTCGTCGCCGGCTTGCCGGCATCGCCGACCCGTACATGGCGTTCACCGCCTGCCCGGTTGGACACCTCCAGCGGCAGGTCCACGGTATCGCGGCCGCGTTGCCAGCGACCCATGACCAGTGCCAGGTAACGCTTCTCGACAAGATTGTCACGAAACTGCGCATGCAGGGCCTTCAGGGCACTGCGACGCTTGGCGATGAGCAGGCAGCCACTGGTGTCGCGGTCGAGCCGATGAGCCAGTTCCAGCGAGCGTGCCTGTGGACGCATCGCCCGTAAGGTCTCGATGACACCGAAACTCACGCCGCTGCCACCATGCACGGCCATGCCGGCCGGCTTGTCCAGCACCAGGAAATCATCGCATTCCTCGATCACGGCGTCGGCCAGACGGTGCTGCAGTGCAGCCGGCACCGGTGCGCTTGCGACGCTGTCGGGCTGCGCCTGGGGTGGCAGACGCACACGATCGCCGAGATTCAGGCGATAATCTGGGCCTCGCCGGCCGCTGTTGACGCGCACCTGGCCCGAGCGCAGCAGGCGGTAGATCTGGCTGCGGGGCCAGCCCTTCAGGCGGCGCAGCAACCAGTTGTCGATGCGCTGGCCGGCAGCCTCATCATCGATCACCAGCGTGGTGGCGCTGCGCACCGGGCTTTCCTTGGCCATCGTGGGGATGCTCCGTCACCGTTGCGCAGCTGCGGATCAAAGCACGCAAGCAACTGAAAATAAAGATATTGATCGTGCACTGGTCGCGGCCGCGCAACAGCACGCTTTCAATTGCTGAAGACATGACGCATTGTTATATTACGAAACCTGAGCGAGCCCCGCAGGAATGTCGCGGAAGTCGGTCAGTAACAAGGTTTCTGGTGCCGCCAGGCAGGTCCGGGTGGCGCGGAATGCAGGTTCAAGAATTTCCTTTAGTCTTCCCCGGGAGTTTCGCGGAGTTCGCAGACCGCTCGTGCGCCGAGCGCCGAGGTCTGGTCCGATACGTCGAGGAACACGCATCGATACGGTAGCCCACAGGCGGGCGTGTCGAAAGCGACAAGAGATAGCAGGTAACGCATGCTGGTTCTCCTAATCGCCATGTTGTCCCAACCGGCTGCGGCACTGTTGCCGTGCGGCGGGCTTGCGGCTGCTCCCGTGGAACCCAACCAAGCAGGTTCCAATGAAAAGAATGCTGATGAATGCAACTCAGCAGGAAGAGTTGCGAGTGGCCATGGTCGATGGCCAGAAGCTCTACGACCTCGATATCGAGGTGCCGTCCAGGGAACAGAAAAAGGCCAATATTTATAAGGGCCGTATTACCCGGATAGAACCCAGCCTCGAGGCTGCCTTCATTGACTATGGCGCAGAGCGTCATGGCTTTCTGCCGCTGAAGGAAATCTCCCCCGAATACTACGTGCGCCAGCCGGACAACGGCGACCGCGTCAACATCCGCGATGTATTGCGCGAAGGCCAGGACATCGTTGTCCAGGTCGAGAAGGAAGAACGTGGCAACAAGGGGGCGGCGCTGACCACCTATGTCAGCCTCGCCGGGCGCTTCCTGGTGCTGATGCCGAACAACCCGAAAGCCGGTGGCGTGTCGCGCAGAATCACCGGTGAAGATCGCGACATCATCCGCGAGTCGATGGCGGAACTCGCCGTGCCGGAAGGCATGGGTGCCATCGTGCGCACCGCGGGCGTGGGTCGCAGTCCAGAAGAGCTGCAGTGGGATCTCGACTACCTGCTGTCCGTCTGGGAAGCCGTCAAGCAGGTCGTAGTCTCACGGCCGTCGCCTTTCCTGATCTATCAGGAAAGCAAGGCCATCCTGCGTGCGCTGCGTGATTACCTGACCAACGACGTCGGCGAGATCCTCATCGACAACCTGGCCGTCTACGAAGAGGCCCGGGAGTTCATGGAACGGGTCATGCCGCACAATCTGCGCAAGCTCAAGCACTACGACGATGAGACGGTGCCGCTGTTTACGCGCTACCAGATCGAAAGCCAGATTGAATCGGCGTTTTCGCACACGGTCACGTTGCCTTCGGGCGGTGCCATCGTCATCGATCACACCGAGGCGCTGGTGTCGATCGACATCAACTCGGCGCGTGCCACCAAGGGCGGTGACATCGAAGCCACTGCGCTGAACACCAATCTTGAGGCTGCAGACGAGATCGCCCGTCAGCTGCGCCTGCGCGACATCGGCGGCCTGATCGTGATCGATTTCATCGACATGACGCCGGCCAAGCACCAGCGCGACGTCGAGAACCGGCTGCGCGATGCGGTGAAGATGGATCGCGCGCGTATCCAGATCGGACGCATCTCGCGCTTCGGCCTGCTGGAGATGTCGCGCCAGCGGCTACGACCATCGCTGGATGAGTCAACGCATACCGTCTGCCCGCGCTGCAATGGCAGCGGTTCGATCCGCGGCGTCGAGTCGCTGGCACTGGCCATCCTGCGCCTGATGGGCGAGGAGGCACGCAAGGACCGCACAGCCAAGGTCATTGCCCAGCTGCCGGTCGACGTGGCGACCTACCTGCTCAATGAAAAGCGCGAGTGGGTCAACAACATCGAAACCGGCAATACCGTGCGCATCATCCTCGTGGCCAATCCGGATCTCGAAACGCCGGCCTACGCCATCAGGCGCGTACGCGATGACGAGATGGAACTGCCGGAGAACGCGGTGACCAGTTACCAGATGGTCACGCCGGCCGAAGACATCACGGAACAATATCTGGCCAGTACCCAGGCACCCAGGATCGAGCAGCCGGCAATCAGCGGCCTGGTGCCGAGCAGCCCCGCACCTGCGCCCTCTGCGCCACGCCGCGCGGCCGCCAGTGAAGACGCCGACACGCCCGAGCCCAAAGCGACGGGCGGGAGTTTCTGGGGCTGGCTGTCGGGGCTGTTCGGTAGTGCCGACGAAAAGGCTGCGCCTGAAGATGCCGGAAAATCCGCTCGAAGCCCGGCGCGCTCGCGTACCCGCGACCGTGGTCGCGAGGACGACGGCGGTCGCAAGGGTGGTCGTGGTGCCCGCCGCGGCGAGAGCGCCGAAGGGCGGACCGGACAGGGACGCAGTCAACAGCCCCGCCGGGGACGCCGTAATGGCGCCGATGAAGCCACCTCTACCAAGCCATCCGAGGAGCCGCGCCGCGGCCGCAGGGGCGAAAAGTCCCGCGGCAGCGACGAAGCCCAGCAGCGCAGCGATGAACGGCCGCGCAAGGAACCGAGCAGCGAAGAGCAGAAGGCGCCACCAGCGGCTGCTGCGCAGAACTCGGACGCTCAACCCACGGGGGGCGATCAGGACGGTGGCCAGGGCACATCACGTCGCCGCGGTCGCCGGCGCAGGCGTGGCGGTCGTGGCGGACGTGGCGGCGCTGCTGAGAGCAACACGGCAGATGGCGAGAACCAGTCCGCTGAGGCCAGCCCGCAGGAAGAAAAGTCGGGCACTGCCGATACGCCGAAGCAGGCCGATACGCCGAAGCAGGCTGATACGCCGAAGCAGGCTGATGCGCCGAAGCAGGCTGATGCGCCGAAGCAGGCTGATGTGCCGAAGCAGGCTGATGTGCCGAAGCAGGCTGATGTG
>JAFIFN010000161.1 GCA_020832005.1 Gammaproteobacteria bacterium
CGTGTCGCTCGGGAGGTCTGCCATGCAGCCAGGCACCCTCTGCGTAGGCGTGACCGGCCCGTGAGCTGCGCTTCCACCATTGCGAAAACCGGTACATGGCGGCATCGTGCAGGCACATCTCCCGATCCAGCCGCATGATCTTCCAACCGGCGCGACGCAGTCGCACGCAGAGTTCGGGTTCTTCGCCGGCAATCAGGGACGCCCGGAACCCGCCCACTGTCTGGAGCGCCGGCAGACGCACCAACGAGTCGCCGCCGCAGGCTGCCACCTCGCCGCAAGGGCCGTCCCAGTCAAAATCGCACAGCAGATTGTAAATTGAGCGCTCCGGGTAGCGCTCCCGCCTTCGACCGCAGACTACGGCGAATTCCTGGTGCGCCTCCAGGAAAGCCAGGGCGGGTTCAAGCCAGCTGGAGTCGAGCTCGCAGTCACCATCGATGAACTGAACGTACTTTGCCTGCGGGAGGAGCTCGCGCAAACGCTCGACGCCGGCATTTCGCGCACGCGCCGCCGTAAACGCGATGCTCATATCCAGCTGCACCACCTCCACTCCGAGCGCACGCGCCAGCGCCACGGAATCATCGGACGACCCGGAGTCAACATAAACGACGGGCATCGGCGAGCCATCCGGCGCACGCAAGGATTGCAGACAGATGCGCAGACGCTCGCCCTCGTTGCGTCCGATCGCGACGACGCCGACACCGGGACCTACGCTCGCGATCATGCAGCAACACTCACGTGGTGGGCATGGCACCAGCGCACCAGCACGAACAAGGCCCACAGCCGCGTCCAGTACAGCCCCGGGGCGCCTTCACGGAATGCCTGCCATAGCGTGGCGACCTGCCCGGGCGCAAGCCCCACCGCGCCGACCTTGCCGGCATCCTCCAGGACGTCGCCCACGGCCCCGCCGAGCGCGCCCTTCAACCACTGTTCGTAGGGCAGCTCGAAGCCCTGTTTGGGCCGGTCGAAGAGTGCAGGATCCAGCCCGCCCAGACCGATCCGCCGCAACATGGCTTTCGAGCGTACCGGCTCGAAACGCTCGCGCGTCGGCAGGCGCTCCACCGCGGCCAGCAGCGCGGAATCCACCAGCGGCAGGCGAATCTCGATTGAGGCGGCCATGCTGGCCGCGTCTGTATCCGGCAGCAGGCGTTCACCCAGGAACAGGCGCTGTTCGAGCACGCTGACGGCCTCATGAGGCTCGCGACCTTCGATCTCGCGCCGCAAGGACTCGTGGGTGCCTGCGGGCAGGCCATCGGTGAGTTCGCCGGGCAGTCTCGCCGCATCCACCAGGCACCGCTGAAAATCGGGCAGAAAGAGGCCATAGGCGAGCTGGTAGAGCCCGATCAGGTCTTCTCCGCGACTGACCATGTCCGGCAGCTTGGCCCACCGGGTCTGCGGTGGCACCCGCCCCTGCGCCGGATTCTTGATACCGGCAAGGACTCGCGCCGCAGTGACCCGCAGCCCGCGGGGGACCCAAGCTGTTCGCCGCGACCACTGCGCGAGCGCGGGCAGATCGCGAAACGCGGTGTAGCCTCCGAAGAGCTCGTCGCCCCCGGTGCCCACGAGGGCCACCTTGAAGCCTGCATCACGCACCGCGCGCGACATCACGAACGAGTTGATGCCGTCGAAGGTCGGCTGGTCAAGACTCTCCAGCGCGGGTTCCAGCGAGTCGATGAAGTGCTGCTGGGTGAGCAGTACCTCCTGGTGCTCGGTGCCGATGGCCTCGGCCACACGACGTGCGAATACACCTTCGTTGTGGCGCGCCTCCTCGAAGGCGAGCGTGAAGGTCCTGACCCGCCCCGTGGCTCGATGCGCAAGGTTGGCTACCGCCGAGGAATCGACCCCACCGGAGAGAAATACGCCCAGCGGAACGTCGCTCGCCAGATGCAGTTTCACGCTCTCGGCCAGCGCGCCAGCCACCTCGGCTTCGTCCGCAGGCTTGCCAGCCCCGGCCGCAGGCCGCTCCCAGAATCGCCAGCGAGCCTGCTCCACGCCGCGGACATCGAGGGTCACCGCCTCGCCCGGGGAGGCGCTTTCTATCCCCTCCACTATGGTGTTCGGCGAGACGACAAAGCCGTTCCAGATAACCGAGCGCACGGCCACCGGGTCCAACCTCGGGTCGGGCAGCAGGCCCGAGGCCAGCAGGGCCCGGACTTCCGATGCGAATGCCAGCGCCCAGTCGCCACCCCAGCCGCGATTGCGAAGGATATACAGTGGCTTGATGCCGGCAGGGTCTCTCGCCAGTGTCAGGCGGCGGGCACGCCGATCCCAGTGTGCGAGCGCGAACATGCCACGAAGCTCGGCCAGGGCCTCGACTCCGCGTGCACTCAGCAGCCGCAACATAGTGGCGGTGTCGCCACTGGATTCCAGCTCGGCGGCTTTGTCGCCGAGGCTGGTGCGCAGCGCCTGGTGGTTGTATATCTCGCCGTTGAGGATTACTACATCGCCACTGACAGGGTCGACCATCGGCTGGGCACCCGCCGGCGACAGGTCCAGGATCGCCAGCCGCCGGTGGGCCAGCATCGGTGCCCAGGCTTGCGTGTCAGCTTCGCCTTCCCAGTAGCCCTCGCCGTCCGGTCCCCGGTGCACCATCGCGGCGCTCATGCGCCGCAGCGCTTCGCGGTTTGCTGTCGTCGGCGCGCCGAGGATTCCGGCCAACCCGCACACGGCTTAAGCCCCCGCCCCGGTGAGTTCCTCGGCGGCACGTCGCTTGCCCACCAACAGCGCCCGCATCTGGTAGCGCCGCAGGAAACGGCGGAAGTCCGGGTCATCGTATCGGGGCTTACCCTGCAGGGCGCTCTTCAGCCAGCCCCAAAGCATGGCGACACTGCCCAGCACCAACGGCGGCTCGGCCAACCGGTAGGCGGCGCTTGCCAGCATGAACAGGAAACCCGTCCCCATGAAGTACTGGCCGTAGCCATGGCGCATGCGCCCCACCCAGATGCTCTGCTGACTGGAACCCATGGGCCGCAGGTGCACGAAGCGCAGCTCCGGTTCGTCCCAGCTGCAGGCGATCCAGCCGTGCATGCGGCAGCGGTGGCAGTCGATACCGTCCCACATCACCTCACGTACAAAGCCCCCGATCGCCTCGAAACAGCTGACGCGGTAGAACTTGGTCATGCCAAGCGAGGTCTCGTCACCATGGCGCTCCGGTACCAGCTCACCACCACGCTCGACATAGGCCTTGCCGCTGCAGGTGGCAATGCGCGGCTCCGCGCGCATGCGCTGTACCAGGATTTCGAAGTAACGGGGTGGCAGCCGCAGGTCCAGGTCCAGCTTGCACAGAAACTCGAAGTCTGACGTGTCGATGGTTTCGTAACCTTCATAGAAGGCGTCTATCACCCCTCGGCCGACAGCACGGTGACCTCTATCGCTTCGGGTAATGATGCGGATCCAATCGTGGGCCGCGGCGTATTCGTCGAGGATCTGCGGCGTATCGTCCGTGGAGCCATCATCGACAATCACCCAGCACGTCGGACGCAAGGTTTGCGCCAAGACGGTCTCCAGGGTCTCACGCATGTACCCGGCCTCGTTGCGGCAGGGCGAGATCAGCACGTAGCGGGTATCGCGTATGGAAGACTGCATAAGGCGCGAAGGAAGTATCCGGATCGTGACTGGCCAAGACCGCGTATTATGCCTGCAGCAGTACCGCCACAGCACGACGAAACTCCCACTTTGTGCTGCCACAGGACCCGTTCGCGCTTCGGAATGGGCGTCCTGTCACGGCAACGCGGCAGAGGCTAGACTATGTTTCTTGGGATACACGGCAAAGACCGTTGCTCAATACCCGTTCCCGAGCAGGTGTATGACAGACGCAAGTGACAGCGACATTGCCATAGTTGGCCTGGCCCTTCGCGTGCCGGGCGCGCTCACCCCCGAGCAGTTCTGGCAAAACCTCGTCGATGGTGTGGAATCACTGCACCACTATACGGACGAGGAACTCAGCAGCCGCGGCGTGTCCGCCGCGGATCTCGCCGACCCGAGTTACGTCAAGGCCGGCATGCCGCTGGACGGCATGGAAGCGTTCGATCCCGAGTTCTTCGGCTTCAGCCCGAAGGAGGCGGCCATCCTCGATCCGCAGCATCGCCAGTTCTACGAGGTGGCCTGGGAGGCACTCGAGCGCGCCGGCCATCCGCCATCAAGATTCCAGGGTAACGTGGGCGTGTTTGCCGGCAGCGGCATGGCGGCATATTTCGCGCAGAATGTCATGAGCAACCAGGAGCTTGTTGACTCCGTTGGTATGTTCCTGCTGCGCCATACCGGCAATGACAAGGACTTCCTCTCCACCCGCGTGGCCTATGCCTTTGATCTCAAAGGCCCCGCGCTCAATGTGCAGACCGCCTGCTCCACCTCACTGGTGGCGACACACCTGGCCGTGCAGAGCCTGCTGGCCGGCGAGTGCGACATGGCGCTGGCCGGCGGCTCGACGGTGGAGTTGCCTCACCGCGTGGGCTACCACTACAAGGAGGGCGAGATCCTCTCCCCGGACGGCCACTGCCGCAGCTTCGACCACCGCTCCAAGGGCACGGTCTTTGGCAGCGGCTGCGGTATCGTAGTGCTGCGCCGACTGGCCGATGCTCTCGCCGATGGCGACCACATTCATGCTGTCATCAAGGCTACAGCCGTAAATAATGATGGCGCCGGCAAGGTGGGATACCTTGCGCCCAGCGTGGACGGCCAGGCCGCCGCCATCGCCGAGGCCCTGGCGCTCGCCGGCGTCGATGCCGCAAGCATCGGCATGGTGGAATGCCATGGCACCGGCACCCCGGTGGGCGACCCCATCGAGATCGCGGCCATGACCCGAGCGTTCCGTGAATCGACCGAGGGCGTGGGCTTCTGCCGCGTGGGCTCGGTGAAAAGCAACATCGGCCACCTGGACACCGCGGCAGGGGTCGTCGGCCTGATCAAGGCGGCGCTCGCGCTTGAGCACATGAAGATCCCGCCTTCCCTCAACTACGAGGCACCCAACCCGGCCATTGCCTTCGACGGCAGCCCCTTCACGGTGGCCGCGCGCCTCGAAGACTGGCCCGCCGCCACCGGAACGCCGCGGCGCGCCGGTGTGAACTCCTTGGGGGTGGGCGGCACCAACGCGTTTGCCATTCTGGAGGAGCCGCCGCGCCAACCTGCCTCGACCGAAGATGCCGCCCCGCAACTGCTGGTGCTCTCCGCGCGCAGCCGCCGCGCGCTGGACGAGGCCAGCACCCGGCTTGCGGAGTGGATGAAAAACGCTCATCCCGCGCCGCTGGCTGATATCGCCTGGACTCTGCTGGAGGGGCGTCATGGCTTCGAGCATCGTCGCGTGCTGGCAGTGGAAAGCCGCGACGAAGCGATCAGGTTGCTTGAGTCACCGGACGCTCGACGCGTATTCACTCACTCCGATCAGCTGGACCGGCCTTCGGTGGTCTTCATGTATCCAGGGGGGGGTGCGCAGTATTTCCGCATGGGCTGGGGGCTCTACCAGGCCGAGCCGGTGTTCCGAGAGCACGTGGACCGTGGCCTTGCGCTGCTGAAATCGCGCTTCGGCGTGAACCTGGACTCCGTGTTTCTGGCCGAGGCGTCGGCGCGCGAAACGGTCACAACCGAACTCGACAAGCCGTCGGTGCAACTGCCACTGGTCTTTCTGGTGGAGTATGCACTCACCAGGCTGTGGGAGCACTACGGGGTGACACCGGCGGCGCTCATCGGCCACAGCATGGGGGAAAATGCGGCCGCCTGCGTCTCAGGCGTGCTGTCGTTTGAGGATGCGCTGGGGCTGGTGCTGCTGCGTGGTCAACTGATGGATGAAGTGCCGCAAGGCGGAATGCTGGCAGTACCCATGCCAGCAGAGGAACTCAAGCCCTGGCTCTGCGGCCAACTCGATCTCGCTGCCGCCAACAGCCCTCAGCTCTCGGTGGCCTCCGGACCCCAGGCGCTGCTGGACGAGCTTTCAGGCAGGCTGGCAGAGGAAGGTATCGAGGCACAACGGGTACGCATCAACATCGCCGCGCACTCGCGACTGCTCGACGGCATCCTGGAGCGCTTCAGGGCCTATCTGAACAGCATCCAGCTGCACGAGCCGAAGCTGCCGCTCATATCCAACCGGACGGGCACATGGCTGGAGCCGCAGCGTGCCCAGGATCCCGAGTACTGGGTCGAACACTTGCGCAACACGGTGCTGTTCGGTGACGGTGTGAACACGCTTCTGGAAGTGGAGAGCCGGGTGTTCATCGAGGTCGGGCCGGGGGCGACCCTGGGCTCACTGGTGCGGCAGAACCCTGCAGCGCCTGCGCAGCGGGTCTTCGGTTCATTGCGCCATCCTGAGGACCCGGTTGCGGATAATGTTTATTTCCGCACTGTGTTGGGACGGCTTTGGGCCGTAGACGTACCGATTTCCACCGGGCGGCTTTGGATGACCCCGCGACGCCGGGTCCCGCTTCCCACCTATGCCTTCCAGCACGCCCCATACTGGATTGACGCCGGGCAGACCAGGACTGTCAATGCCCGTGAAGACCTGCGTCCGCTGCGCCAGGAAAACTTCGACGACTGGTTCTCAGTGCCGCGCTGGGTGCAGCAGGGTATCGTTGAAGTGGACGAGACACCCCGCAATTGGCTGGTTTTCCATAGTGGCGAGCCGATCGGCAAAGCACTTGTTCAGCGGCTGCAGGCAATGGGGCACACGGTGGTGACCGTTCAGGCAGGTGACACCTACGCACAGCTCGACGATCACACTTTCACACTGGCCCCGGAAGCCGCTGGTGCAGGCTACGCAGAGCTCATCGAGGCGCTGACCGAGGCGGAACTGCTGCCGGATCGAATACTGCACACGTGGCTGCTGACATGGGATCGCAGTTTCCGCCCCGGGTCGACATTCATGCACCGCAACCAGGAATACGGTTTCTACTCTCTGCTCTACCTGGCCCAGGCGCTGGGCAAGGCGGGCGGTGATTCGCGGGCCGTTCACTGGCTCGTGGTGGCCAACGGCACGCAGCGAATTCGCGACGAATCCCTGCCGTTCGCGGACAAGACCACAGCACTGGGCCCGTGCGCAGTCATTCCCAGGGAGTTCCATGGTACGAGCTCCCGCTTCGTTGATGTGCAGCTACCAGAACCTGCTCGCAGACTCCGTGCCAACGGCTCGCCGGCGGAGGCCGCAAGACCTGTCATTGAGATGCTCACCGAAGAACTTTCCGCCCGTGCAGATACGGCGGTGGTGGCATGGCGTGATGGCGTGCGCTGGCAACGGTATCTTGGGCCCTGGAAGCCAAAGGCCGATGCGGACGATTTACCGCGCCTTCGCGAGGGTGCCGTTTACCTGATCACTGGCGGCCTTGGCGGCATTGCTGGTGTGCTCGCCGAATGGCTGATCACGGAGTATCGTGCGCGCCTCGTGCTGGTCGGCCGTACACCGCTGCCAGCCCGGCACGACTGGGACGATTGGCTGAACAGCCACGACGCCAGTGACGGGATCAGCCGTGCCATTCTGCGTGTACGCGAAATCGAGGCCATGGGCGGCGAAATCCTGCCGCTGGCCGGCGACGTGACCGTGGCCGAACGCATGCAGGAAATAGTGGAGGAGACCCGCGAACGCTTCGGTGCGCTCAATGGCGTGTTCCATACTGCCGG
>JAFIFN010000162.1 GCA_020832005.1 Gammaproteobacteria bacterium
CGGAACGGCTGGCCGATCGGTCCCAGCACGCTGAGCGACTCACCGACCCGGCGCTGCGCCAGCCGTGTGAGCCCATGTCCGTGTGTCTTGTAGAGGAATTCCAGCCACCCTTGCTGCGCATCCACGCGCATGATCGACAGCGGGCGGCGCATCGGCAGTTCCTCATCGCAGCGCAGGTGGGCGAAGCTGCCTGCACGCGCATGCGCCGCGCACTGCGGTGCGTGCACGCGCAGGATGTATTGTCCGTCCGGGTGGGCCTCGTGACTGAGCACCCGGGCATCATGCAGATAGATCGTGCCGCGATGCCCACGCGAGGGTTCGGTTGCGCTCATGCAGCCTCCTGGCAGCGCGGCGAGGTTCAATCCTCGCCCAGATGGTGGTGTTCATGCAGCCACTGGCGGGCAATCACCCGGGCGGCTTCCCTGTCGATATCCTCGCGGCGCACCCGCCGACGGCGCAGCCCGCTGGAGCGCTGCTCTCGCAGGCGTGCCTGGGCCTCGCCGGAGCTGTGGCGTTCGTCGACGGTGTCGACCCGCAGTGCGCTGCGCCTGGCCAGTTCCTCGGCGAACGCCCGGGCCGCGAGCGTCATGGCCGAATCCGTACCATCGGCATTATAGGGCAGGCCGACAACCAGCAGGTCGGGTTGCCACTCGCGGATCAGCGCGGCGATGGCGGTCCAGTCGATTTCACCTGAGCGCGGCAGCAGTGTCGCCACCCCGCGCGTCAGACCCGCCCGGGTCTCGCCGGTCGCCACACCCGTACGCCTGAGCCCGTAGTCGAAAGCCAGCAGCGTGATGTGTGCCCCCGAGCCTGACGCCATCTGGGCAGTCGTGCGGCTTACGCGTGGCCGGCGTAGCTGCTGAGCTGCTTCAAGTCGACGCCCAGCAGGCCGGCCGCGCGGCGCCAGCGCTGCTCCACGGGCACGTCGAATATCAGCGCAGGGTCGGCGGCCACGCTCAGCCAGGCGTTGGCGGCCATCTCCTGCTCAAGCTGTCCGGCGCCCCAGCCGGCATAGCCGAGCACGACCAGCACCCGGTCGGGACCACGCTCGTCGGCGAGTGCGGCGAGCACGTCCTGGGAGGTGGTCACCTGCAGGGTGTCCGAGATGGCCAGGGTGGAATCCCACTCGCCGCCGCGCGGGTGGAGCACAAAGCCGCGATCCTGCTGCACCGGTCCGCCCTGCATGACCAGGCTGCCGGCAAGCTGCGCGTTGGTCGTGCTCAGGCCCAGTTGCGTGAACACCTCGCCGAGATCCATGTCCAGCGGCCGGTTGATGACCAGCCCAAGGGCGCCGGCATCGTTGTGCTCACACACCAGTGTGACGGTTTCGCCGAAATTCGGATCGCCCATGCCGGGCATGGCGATCAGGAAATGGTTGGCAAGGCTGTCCATGGGCAGTATGTCCTCCAGCGGCCGATGCCGTTGCCTTTGATTCTAGCGCGTCGCGCCGCCAAATTCGTCGCAGCGGCTCAATGCGGCCCGCCGGGCGGGTTTGCGGGCTATTCGCTGGCCGTGAAGCGCCATTCGTAGGCAAAGCGCAGCTGTTCGTAGCGCAGCTTGAGCGCCTCGTCGAACGGCTCAAACGGGGCGGACATGCGCAGAATGTTCAGGGCGGCCTGGTCCAGGAACGAATGACCCGACGAGCGCTTGACGACGATGTCGGCGAGCGTGCCATCGGCGCGGATCGCCACCTCGAGTACCGGGTTGCCGGCAAGCCCGGCGGCACGCGCCTGCTCGGGATAATTCTGCGTGCCGATACGCTCGACGCGGTTTCGCCAGGCCGCAAGATAGGGCGCCGCCTCGTCGGCCCGCGTGTCCGGGCCGATCAGCAGTTCGCGGATCGGGGCGTCGACCTCGAGGCGATCGTCATCGCTGAGCAGTCTGGTCAGCGGCCGGTCCGGGTCCTGGGTGTCCTGGGCCAGCTGCGGCCGCTCGGCAGGCGCGTCTGCAGGATCGAGCAGCGCCATGGCCGTGCGCTGCGCCGGGTCACGGGTAACCAGGACATCGGGTTGGGCTTGCGGCTGCCCGGGCAGCGTGGTGCGCAGATCGGCACCGCGATCAGGCGATTCGGCGCTGCGCTGCTGCGCCTGGGCCGAGGGTGCCGCGGGCTCCGTGGCCTGTGCGCCGGTGCCGCTGCCGCCCGAGTCGGCCTGGGCGATGATGTCGGTGTCTCGTACCAGGTCGTCATCGCTGGGTACGACGACGGTTACGCGCAGCATGCTGACCTCGGGCGAGCCACGCAGGTCGATGTCGCCGAAGGTGATGCCGAGAATCAGCACCCCGTGGATGACGATCGCAAAAAACAGCGTCGAGCTCAGGCGATCCCGGGTGCCGGGCTGGGTATCAGTCTGCATTGGCACTACCGTCTGCGACCACCGCCTCGAGGCGGCCGCCGAATACGCGCGTCATGTCGATGCTGCCGTCGGCGTCGATGCGCAGAACTGCGCGCATGCCCAGCCGCTCCGCCACGGCCCGCCAACGCTCAGGCCCCGCCACCACAAGCGCCGTAGAGGCTGCATCCACGGCCACGCCTCGGCCCCCGAGTACGGTCACGGCGGCGGTGTGGGTCACCGGGTAGCCGGTGGCCGGATCGAGCACATGGGCAAAGCGCTGGCCTGCGCTGGTGAAATAGCGGGCATAGTCCCCGGAGGTGAAGGCGGCCTCGCCACTGGCCAGCGCGATGGAGCCCAGCACCCGTTCGTCGCGCGGATCCTGGACCTCGATGCGCCAGGGGCGCCGGGCGTTGCGGCCCATGGCGCGCAGGTCGCCGCCTGCATCGATCATCGCGTTGGCGATGCCGCGATTTCGCAGCAGTGACATCGCCTCATCGACGGCGAAGCCCTTGGCGATGCCCCCGAGGTCCAGCAGCGGGCCCCGGCACTGGCTGCTGATCTGTTGTCCGCGCACGCTGATCCGCGCAATCCCTATGCAGCCGGCCATCAGCCGCGCGATCTGTTCGTCATCAGGCGGCGTGCCGGTGCTGCCCGGTCGAGCCTCGTGAAAGCCCCACAGCTCCACCAGGGCGCCGATGCCGGGATCGAAAGCGCCGCCGCTGAGGCGGGAGAGGTTCTGCGCCTGTGCCAGCAGCCCGGCCATGTCATCGCTGGCCTGGAAGCTGCGACCGGCTGCGAGTGCTGCGTTCAGTGCTGCGAGTTCGCCATCGGCCCAGGGGTAGAAGTCCGTGCCGATCTGCTGCAGGCGCGCCTCGACGGCGGCGAAATGGCTGGCAGGATCGCGGGTCTCGGCGCCAGCGATGAGAATGCGAACTTCCGTACCCATGGCGCTGAACTCATGCGTCCAGGCGGGCCGGTCGACCTCGCAGGACGCAAGTAGGGCCAGCATGATCAGCAGGGGCCAGCGCATGTCAGCGGGCCTCCCGGTGCTTCGCGATGGTGTCCATCAATGCCCCTGCAATATCGAGCCCGAATTCGCGGTCCAGCTCGCGAATACCGGTCGGGCTGGTTACGTTGATTTCTGTGAGATAGTCGCCGATCACATCGAGTCCGGCGAAGATGACGCCTTTTCGCAGCAATGTTGGCCCAACTTCCGCAGCGATCCAGCGCTCGCGCTCACCCAGTGGCCGCCCCTGCGCCGTCGCACCGGCGACGAGGTTGCCACGATGATCGCCGCCGCCCGGCACGCGCGCGAGCATGTAGTCGACCGGTTGACCGTTGATCAGCAGGACGCGCTTGTCGCCGTCAACGATCTCCGGCAGGTAGCGCTGGGCCATCGCGTAGCGTCTTTCATTGTCGGTCAGCGTCTCCATGATGACGTTGCGGTTGGCGTCGCCCGAGTCGACGACGAATACCGAGCGCCCGCCCATGCCGTCGAGCGGTTTGAGCACGATGCGTCCATGTTCGGCGAGAAAGGCGCGAATCTCGGCATGGCGGCGGGATATCAGGGTCGCGGGCGTACACTGCGGAAACCAGGCCGTGGCGACCTTTTCATTGATGTCGCGCAGCGCTGTGGGGGTGTTCACGACCAGGCTGCCTGCAATCTCCGCCCGCTGCAGGATGTAGGTGGCGTGCACATACTCCATGTCGAACGGCGGATCCTTGCGCATCAGCAGCACATCCAGGCCTGAAAGTTCGCCCTGCCAGGGTGACAGGAGCGAAAACCAGTCCTTCATGTCATCGCGCAGTTCCACCTCGTGGCCGCGCCCGTACGCTACCCCGTCGCGCATCCACAGATCCCCCTGCTGGAGGTAGATGACCTGCCAGCCGCGGGCCTGGGCCGCCAGCATCATGGCAAGCGTGCTGTCCTTCGAGGGCTTGATCTCGTCAAGCCGGTCCATCACCACGCCCACACGCAGGCTGCGCTTGTCCATAAGGGCCCTCTCCATGCTTCAAGGCTTGCCATCGTGCCTCGCCGACGGCACAGCGCGACAACTATAACTGTCCGGGGCGCCAACAGCGATCACGGGCAGTGTGAACTGCTGCAGGTTTTCAAGTTCGCCCTCAGGCGTACACTGACGCACGTTCCGACGCTGCCGGTTGCGTGCAGTGGTAGAGTCAATATGTTAAAACGCGCCAGTGTCTCAACCATCATCGAGGCCGGCCGCGACGTGCAGGCAACGCAGGGGAAAATCGTCGTGAGCAGCGTCAAACATGACAGTCTTGCAGGGCTCAAGGTCCTGGTCATCGACGACTCCAAGACCATCCGCCGCACGGCGGAAACCTTGCTCTCCAAGGAGGGCTGCGAGGTGTTCACGGCCGTGGACGGCTTCGATGCGCTGTCCAAGATCGCCGATCATCAGCCGGATATCGTCTTTGTCGACATCATGATGCCGCGCCTGGATGGCTATCAGACCTGTTCGCTCATCAAGAACAACAAGGTGTTCCGGGATACGCCCGTGATCATGCTCTCCAGCAAGGACGGGCTGTTCGACCGCGCGCGTGGCCGCATCGTGGGCTCGGAGCAGTATCTGACGAAACCGTTCACCAAGGACGAGCTCCTCGGCGCCATTCACAGCCATATCGTCAGGTGACTTGGAGAGGCAGCGTATGGCGGTCGTACTTATCATCGACGATTCCCCGACGGAAGTGCACATCATGCGCACTGCGCTGCAGCGTCATGGGTTCGAGACCCTGGCGGCCAGCGATGGGAACCAGGGCATCGAGCTTGCGCGTGAGCATCGCCCCGACCTGATCCTGATGGATGTGGTCATGCCCGGTGTCAACGGATTCCAGGCGACGCGCCGACTTGCGCGCGATCCGGCCACCGCGGACATTCCGGTGGTCATGATTACCACCAAGGGCGAGGCCACCGACCGGATCTGGGGCATGCGCCAGGGGGCGGTGGACTATCTGGTCAAGCCGATCGGTGAGGAGGATCTGATCGCAAAGGCCCGCGAGTGGCTGAACGCCGGCGGGTCATGAACCTTCGCGAACTCAAAGCCAGGCCGTTCGATCTGCTGCGGGAGCTCGAGCGGCGCGGGCGCTCGGCAGTGGTCGAGGCCGGCGAGGGCGCTGCGGGCGAGGAGTGGATCGGCGTGGCGATCCGCGTAGGGCCGGAGCGCTTCGTCGTGCCCCGCCAGCAGGTGCGCGAGGTGCTGCCGGTGCCCTCAACGCTGACGCGCGTGCCGGGCGGCCGAAGCTGGCTGCGCGGCATCGCCAATGTGCGGGGTCATCTGCTGGCGCTGACTGACCTGCGTGCATTGCTGGGTGCGGGGTCCGCCGCAAAGGATCGACAGGCACGCGTGCTGGTGGTCAACCACCGCGAGATTCCTGCGGGCCTGGTGGTCGACGAAGTGTTCGGCTTCCGCCGCTTTCCGGCGGCGCGTTACCAGCCCGATGCACCTGCCACCATCATCCGTGCGGAAGGCTGCCTCGATGGTGCCTACCGCGACGGCAATGACCTGTGGCCGGTTTTCGACCTGCTGGCGCTGGTGGAAAGCGAACAGTTTCAGCAGGCCGCCGAGTAGCGCACCTGCCATGACGACGCAATTACGGATGGCATGATTATGCTGAAGAAGTCCAATGCTGCACGGCTCTTTCCGATTCTCGGCCCGCTGCTGCTGCTGCTGATGCTGGCCACGGCGGCCAGCGTTGTGCTCGATCGCGGGGCACGGCCGGCCACCGACGGGGCCGCAACCGAACTTGCTGCGCTGAGTCAGCGCATGCCGCTGCTGGCGCAGCAGGCCGCCGGCGGTGATGCCGAGGCCTTCAGGGCGCTGGAGTCCGCGCGCAGCGGGCTCGAGGGTCTGTCCCGCCACGCCGACGGCGCTGCGGCGCGCCAGCGACTGGCGCAACTGGCCGAGCAGTCACGCGTCATCACCGATGCCCGCGAAGACCTCCTGGCCGTGCATGCCGCCAGCGCTGCGATCCGCGAGCGCATGCCCGCGCTGCTCTCGGCAATCGGCGACCTTTCCGCAGCGCTGTCCGGCGATGAGCTTGCCAGCAACCAGCGCTTCCTGGAGCGATTCGAACTGACGCTGCAGCGCGCCCAGCAGGACCTGGTCATGCTGGCCGGTGGCGCAGGTGACGGACGCCAGAGTGTCAACCGGCTGGTCGACGCACAATCCGTCATGGGGCAGATCATTGGCGGTCTGGCCGGCGATGATGCGGGTCTGGGGCTGCGACCGGTCACCGGGTCGGCCGCCGGCGAGCTCGCCACGGTGCGTGGGCTCTACCAGCAGGTCGTGGGCGAGATTCGCAACGGCCTCTCGGCGGCCGACAGGGTGCTCGACGCGCGCGCCGCCGTTGCGGCAATGCAGCGTACGGCCGCCGAGCTGTTTCCGCTGCTCAGCGTGTCTGCCAGCGCGCCGGCCACGGGCGTTGGCAGCTGGCTGACGCTGGGCTTGCTCGTGGCTTCCCTGCTGGTGCTGCTGCTGCTGATGGGTCTTTACTGGCGCGCCAGTGACCTGCGGCGCGCGGCGGAAATCCAGGCCCAGCAGAACGAACGCAACCAGCAGGCGATTCTGCGTCTGCTCGATGAAATGGGTTCGCTGGCCGATGGCGATCTGACCGTGCAGGCGACGGTGTCGGAGGACATCACCGGCGCCATCGCCGATTCGATCAATTTCGCCATCGAGGCGCTGCGCGACCTGGTGGCCACGATCCGTGACTCGGCCGTGCTGGTCGACGGGGCGGCGAAACAGACCCAGGCGACCGCCGGGCGCCTGGCCAAGGCCGCGGCACGCCAGTCGCGCCAGGTCTCGGCGGCATCGGAGTCGATCGGCCAGGTGGCCGGTTCCATCGAGGAGGTATCGGGCAATGCAGAGCGCGCCTCGGATGTGGCGCGCCACTCGGTGGATGTGGCGCACAAGGGCGGCGAGGCGGTCCGACGTACCATTGCCGGCATGAATACCATCCGCGAAACCATCCAGGACACCTCCAAGCGCATCAAGCGTCTGGGTGAGAGCTCCCAGGAGATCGGCAATATCGTTGAGCTGATCAACGATATCGCCGAACAGACCAACATCCTGGCCCTGAATGCCTCGATCCAGGCCTCGATGGCAGGCGAGGCCGGTCGCGGGTTTGCCGTCGTTGCCGACGAGGTCCAGCGCCTGGCTGAGC
>JAFIFN010000163.1 GCA_020832005.1 Gammaproteobacteria bacterium
CGATAACCCCTTGCGGGTTGCCATGCAGGGCGGCGATGCCGTGGGTGAGCAGTCACGACTGATTCCCGGGGGTGGGGATGATTTCCGTCTCCAGGACGGCGAGGTGTTCCGTGGCGACTTGCGGTCGGCAGACCTGCAGGAGACCCTCGCGGCGCTCGAGACGGCTGAGTTCGAAGCGCTGAAGCAGCGGATCGAAGAGGCGATCGACGCGAGCGAGATGCTCAGCCAGTACCGCGATCAGTTACTGATCGAGATCACCGATGAAGGCCTGAGAATCCAGATCATCGATCTCGAGGGGCGCCCCATGTTCGAGCGGGGCAGCCCCGAACTGCAGGCGCATACGATCGAGATTCTGGATGAGCTGGCAGCACTGCTCAATACCGTGGGCAACCGGGTGAGTATCACCGGACATACCGACGCCACGCCGTTCGCGGCCGGTGAGGCCGGCTACAGCAACTGGGAGCTTTCCAATGATCGGGCCAATGCCGCGCGCCGGCAGCTGGTGGCGTCCGGCATGGACCCGAACAAGATCATGCGCATCGTAGGGCTCGCCTCGACGGTGCTGCTGGATGACGAAGATCCCGCCAATCCGATGAATCGGCGAGTCTCCATTCTGGTGCTGAACCGGGCAGCCGAGCAGGCGATCCGGGACGATGGCGTCACTGCTGAAGACCGGGAACGCCGTCTGTAGATCGAGCACTGTCAGAGCGTGGTCCCTTGGCCGCGCATCTTTTGCGACAAGGCGCTGGGAGAGTGGTATGCATACCGATACGCGTGCGAAGGGTGATCTGTTCAAACCAGTGGCCGGGATGCTCTGGCTCTGGAACACCACTTTGGATGGGATCCTTGGGCGCTCGATTGGTGCCCGCCTCGGCCTGGTTGTCGGCCTGGGGACGCTTGGCCTGCTGGCCGCCGCGCTGATCCTTGTGAGTGTCCAGGCTTCGCGTACGCTGCACGGTCAGGCGCAGGGGGAACTGGCCACGGCAGTCGATATCGGCGAGCGGATGCTGCAGGTCTACGACAGCACACTCACCGAGTCTACCGAGCGCCTCTATCAGACTTTCCTGGCCTTCCTGCCCGAAGGTGAGGTGCGGCTGGATGTAGCGCAGCGTGTACCGGTCGGTGCTTACACCCCTCCGGCCGTGTATGTCGGCGACACTCGACTCAACGGTGAGCTGGCTCTGGTCGACCGCTTCACGCGAGCCACCGGTGGGGTCGCGACGGTATTCGTCCGTGATGGTGAGGACTTTGTCCGTGTGACGACTTCGCTGACGCGACAGGATGGTGTGCGCGCCATGGGGACCGCGCTGGATCGCAGTCATCCCGCCTACCTCCGCTTGCTGGCGGGCCAGGATTACATGGGTCCGGCCACCCTGTTCGGGGAGGAGTACATCACCTATTACGGGGCCGTGCCCGCTGCAGACGGCCAGACACAGGCGGTGTTCTTTATTGGTTTGCCTTACGGCACGGGACTGCGTGCGTTGCGCGATACGCTGCGCGAGACACGACTCGGTCAGCAAGGTTATTTCATCGCCCTTGATGCCTCCAATGGCCCGAGACATGGTGAGGTGATGATCCACCCCCACCTCGAGGGCTCGCAGCTTGCCGATGTGGGCGGTGTCGAAGGGACGGATCTGCTGGCCGTCCTCGCTGGCGGCGCCGGTGTCTATGAGGTGATGGCGCGCCGTGAGGGGCTCGGGGAGCCCGAGCGCTTTGCGGCGACTGCGGTTTATTTTGAGCCCTGGGGCTGGCTGCTGATCGGGTTGGAGTCCACCGCCGCCCTCAGCGCGGCGGCCCGGGATCTCGCGGTGCTCACCGCGTTGGTGGCTGGCGTGGCACTGGTCCTGCTGGTCGGCAGTCTGTTGTGGCTGACCACGCGCCAGATCTCGCGGCCACTTGGCCGCGCCGTCGAGGCGGTCGCTCGCGTGGCTGACGGCGACCTGGAAATCCGGCTCAATGAAGACCGGCGTGATGAGATTGGGGTGCTGTATCAGGCCCTGTCCAGGATGACGGCGGAGCTGTCCGCCCGGCTCGAGGCTGACCGCACGGCCGCCGAGGAAAACCTTCGAATTCGCCGGGCACTTGATAGTTCGGAGACCTCAGTGATGATCGCCGATCAGCAGGGGCAGGTCATCTATGCCAATCCTTCGGTCATGCGCTTGCTGGAGTCGAACGCGTCCCAGTTGGCGTCGCAGCTGCCAGAGTTCAACCCTCGGGACATCGTTGGCGAAAACATCGACTGCTTCCACCGGACTCCGGTGCACCAGCGCCGCGTGCTGGACAGACTCAACGGTCCCCATCGGGCGGAAATCCGCGTGGGGGACGCGACATTGCGTCTCACGGTATCTCCAGTGGATGACGAGTCCGGTCAGCGAGTCGGCTACGTTGTGGAGTGGTTGGACCGTACGCGGGAGCTCGCGGTTGAGCAGGAACTTGCCTCGATTGTTGACAGCGCGGCTGCCGGGGTACTGGATCGCCGGGTCATTCTGGATGATAAACAGGGATTCCATCGAACGCTGGGCGAGGGAATCAACCGGATTCTCGAGACCAATCAGGCGAGTTTGCTCGAAATCCAACGGGTGCTGTCAGCGGTGGCAGATGGCGACCTGACACTGACCATAGATCAGGAATTCGAGGGCGCGTTCGGTGACATGCGACGCGACATGAATCGGACTGTAGGTCAGCTTCGACAGATCATCGGTGATCTGGTCGACGCGGCTTCGGCCATCTCCGGCGCCGCCGGTGAAATCTCCAGTGGCAACCAGGATCTGGCGCGTCGTACGGAATCCCAGGCGGCCAGTCTGGAAGAAACCGCGGCCTCGATGGAAGAGATGACTGCGACAGTCAAGCAGAACGCCGGGCATGCAAACCAGGCCGATGCGCTCGCGCGTCAAGCGGCGCGTGTCGCGACGGAGGGTGGTGAGGCGGTCTCGAGTGTCGTCACTACGATGGATGAAATCGAACAGTCATCCAGCAGAATTCGAGACATCATCGGTGTGATCGACAATATCGCCTTCCAGACAAATATTCTGGCGCTCAATGCAGCGGTGGAGGCGGCGCGGGCCGGGGAGCAGGGACGAGGCTTTGCCGTCGTCGCTGCCGAGGTGCGCACCCTGGCCCAGCGCTCGGCGCAGGCTGCCGGAGAGATCAAGGCTCTGATCGGGGATGCCAGTCGTCGGGTGGAGGATGGCACGCGTCTGGTTGCCGAGGCCGGCCAGACGATGGAGCGTATCGTCAGTGAGATCAAGAGTGTGACTGACGTGGTGGGTGAGATTCATGTCGCCTCGGCAGAGCAGGCCAGTGGCATTGAGGAGGTGAATCGAACCATCACCGAGATGGATGACAATACCCAGCGCAACGCCGCCCTGGTGCAACAGGCCGCTGCTGCGGCTCAGTCGCTTCAGGCCCAAGCGGCGAACCTGAGTCGGGTGATCAGGGTGTTCCGGCTCCCCGCAGCTGTGCAGCGTGGCCTGAGCGACCCGGCGATATCAGGAGAGAACACCCTCCGAGCTCTGGCGGTTAGCGTAGAGGAATAGCGGGCAGGGCATCGCGGCATGTGAACCGGCGGCTTGTGCAAGCCGCCGCCACTGTTCAACTCAGGCTGTCAGTTTTCCCGCGATATCGGGTACATTGGCGCGGGGAGAATTGGCGAGCCAGGCGTCCGGACAGGTTTCACCACCTGCGGCAGGGCGTCCAAGCAGGTACCCTTGGCCATAGAGACAATCCACGGCCAGCAGCACCGCCACCTGCTCATGGGTCTCTATCCCCTCAGCTACGCAGTCCATGCCGAGGTTATAGGCAAGATTCACGATCGCGTGAACCAGGGCGACGAACTCGGTACGTTCGCCATTGAGTTCCTGTACGAAAGATCGGTCGATCTTGATGACGTCGAACGGGAAGTAGTGCAGGCATGACAACGATGAATACCCTGTACCGAAATCGTCCATCGCGAGGCGGACCCCCAGGGCCTTGAGCTCCTGCAGCAGGGTTACGGCCTCCTCAGGGCGGCTCATGATCATCGACTCGGTAACCTCGAGCTGCAGTTCGTCAGGCGCCATATCGTGCTGGGCGACGATCTGGCGCACGAGCGCGGCAAAGCCCGGGACCTCGAGCTGCGCACGCGAGACATTGACGCTCACATACTTCAGGGGCTGGTGCTGGAGACGCCACTGCGTGAACTGCGCACAGGCCTCGTGCAATACCTGTTCACCCAACTTGATGATCAGACCGGTCTCCTCGGCGACTGGAATGAAGCGATCGGGTGGGATCGGTCCCAGTTCGCGATGGTGCCAGCGGGCCAACGCCTCCATGCCAATGACCCCGCCATCCTCTATGGAGAAGATGGGCTGATAGACCAGATGGATCTGGTCGGTGCCCACCGCGTCACGAAGATCGTTTTCGATACGGTGGCGTTCGACCACAGCCGCATGCATCGACTGGTCGAAGACCACGTGACAGCCTCTGCCACGTGCCTTGGCCTCGTACATGGCAATGTCCGCGTCGCGGAGGATCTCATCGGCGGTACTGTAGCCATTGTCACTGCAGACCAGGCCGATACTGGCGGTGGAGTTCACGGTGTTGCCCGCCAGGGTATAGGGACGGTTGAGCACGCCGAGCAGGCGCTTGGCCACAGAGGAGGCGGCCGCCTCGTCCGGGACGTCGCCCAGCAGGATCACGAACTCGTCGCCCCCAAGACGGGAAAGCGTCGTAAGCTGGCTGTCGCGGACAATGGCATCCTCGCTGCGGAGATTTGCGCGCAGCCGTTCGCCAATCTGTTGCAGCAGCATGTCACCGATGTCGTGACCGAGACTGTCGTTGATGGTCTTGAAGCGATCGAAGTCCAGAAACAGCAGGGCGAAGTGATATCGCGGGTCGTGGTTGGCCCGCGCGATGGCACGGCCCAAGGTCTCCTGCAGCAACAGGCGATTGGGCAGTCCGGTCAGGCTGTCGGTGCGGGCATTCGACCAGAGCTCACGCATCATTCGCTGGCGTTCCAGCACTGACTGGACACGCGCGAGCAGTTCGGGTCGGCGTATCGGCTTCTGGATGTAGTCGTTGGCGCCCGCCTCGAAACAGCGGCTGATGACCGTCTCTTTCTCGGTGCCGGTGGCATAGATGACCGGGATCTGGGCGAGGGCCGGATCGGCCTTCAGACGGTCCAGGATCTCCAGGCCAGACTCTCCGGGCAGCTCATGGTCGAGGAGAATCAGGTCGGGCAGTCTCCGAGCCAGGGACGTGAAGGCCTCGGCGCCACAACCGGCAAATTCACAGTCGACATCCAGGGGTTTCAGGAACGCTTCCGTGAGCCGTTGGATGGTGCGGTCGTCATCCACCACCAGCACCTGATGGGCGGCCTTGCCACGTCGGGTCACCGTACACCCCCGGCCTGGATAGCCTGCGGGATGTCGAGTGCAACGGCGGCCGCGCTGCAGACTTTCGCCAAGCCTGCAAGTGCATCTCCCACAGCGGCCGCGTCGACCTCCGTGTCACGTGCTGCGCGTTCCAGCAGTGCAGCCGCCTCAGTGATTGCGGGATAGCCGTAGCCGCCACCCGCCCCCTTGAGCTGGTGGGCGAGCCGCCCCAATTCGCTGTACTCGCAAGCCGCTGCCAGGACGTTCAGGTGACTGATGCGCTCCGGCAACTCACCGACGAACTCGGCGAGCAACGGCTGCATGTCAGGGTCGTCGGCGAATTCACTGAGCATGGTGTCATGATCTCCACTGTCGGTGTTCGTGTCCGTGATCACGTTCACGGGACCAGCGCCGCGAATCAGGGCGCGGCAGGTGTTCAGCAGGGCCAAGCGGTCAATCGGCTTGACCAGGTAGGCGTCGAATCCGGCGGCCTCGCAACGGGCACGGTCCTCGGGCAGGGCATGCGCCGTGAGCGCCAGCATCGGCGGCGCGAGCGTCATGCGTGAGGCCTCACGAGCCAGCTGGTATCCGTCCATCACGGGCATGTCGATATCGGTGACCACGAGGGCCGGGAGACATCCCTGCTGGTGCTGTCGTGACAGGTAGTCCAGGGCCTCTGCGCCGTCAGAGACGCCTGTGACCTGGGCACCGGCACTGTCGAGGTAGTGGCAGATCAACCGACGATTATCGTCACCGTCCTCGACCACCAGCACCGAAATACCCGCGAGGGGCCGCTGGCTCAGCGTTCGGGCGTATGTGCTCTCGCGGACCACCGGCAGCGCAGCGATCAGTGTCGTGTGGTCGCTGGTGACGAGTGGCAGTTCGAGCCGGAAGCCAGCCCACTGACCAGGAGATTGCGCCAGTATGCAGAGCTCGCCGCCCAGCAGCCCGGCAAGCTGCCGGGCGGTCATGAGACCCAGTTGTGTGGCGTCAAGACGTGGGGCGGAGGATACGTTGGCGTGTGGCGTCGGCCCCAACAGATCCTCGACTGCCGCAGGATCCGTGCTTGGGCTGTCATCTCTGATCTGAATGAGCAGGCGCGAACCGTCGGACGCTATCTCACGGCTGACCTCGATGCTGATTACGCCCCCCGGGTTTCTGTTGAGCGAGTGATCGACAAGTTTGACCAGAGTCTGACGAAGACGCACCGGGTCGCTGACGATACGCTCCGGGATCGGGGCCAGCAGCTTGAGCTCCAGCTGTGTCCCCGACGCCGAGAGTCGCGGACGCATCGACAGCTCGATTTCCCGAAGCAGGTCGACCAGCGACATATCGAGCGTCTCCAGCGCGAGCGTGCCGGCTTCGAGCTGCGAAAGATCAAGAATGTCGTTGATGGTTGCGAGCAGCCGCTCGCCTGCGCGTCGCAGCACCGCAGCGGTCTCCCCGTGGGTATCGTCCCCGGCCGACTCGGTGGTGGGCTCCACAAGCGTATCTGCGTAGCCGAGGATCGCCGTCAACGCCGTACGGATTTCATGGCCCAGGCTTTCCAGAAAGCGGCTCTTGGCAACGCTGTCGGCCCTGGCCTGCGCGAGCGCCTGCTCAAGTCTCTGTTCGCGGGCGAGTTCTTCACTGATATCGATGGCGACTGACACCAGGCGATCACAATGCCCGTCTGGCCCACGCAGCGGAATCTTGTCGGTGCGCAGACTCCGATACTCGCCATTGGCACCCCGGTAGCGCTCGAGGATGCCGAAGCTCGGGCGGCCAGTGCGCAGCACAGCTCGATCGTCCTCGAGGTATTTCCTGGCATCCTCCGGCGGAAACAGCGCCTCCACGCGATGGCCGCGGATGTCCTCGACCGGTAGACCAATGGCAAGCGCGGCCGTGCGGTTCAGATCGAGGATACGGTTGGCGTCGTCCTTGTAGAACACCAGCGCCGGAATGGCGTCGATGATGGCCTGCAGTTCACTGCGTTGTTCGGCCAGCCGTCGGCTGGCACGGGTGACCTGGGCATGGGCGTCACGCAGCTCGGAGATGTCGATATGCACGCCGGCGACGCGCCTGGGGTGACCGGAAAAATCCCGCTCGATGACCTGGCCGGCATCGAGGATCC
>JAFIFN010000014.1 GCA_020832005.1 Gammaproteobacteria bacterium
CACGCGGGGCGCGGGCGGTGTCGCTCGGGGCGGCCCGACGCTGGGGCGCCGGCGCCGCCGACGGGGAAGATCTCGGTGCCGCGAGCCTTGCACTCGGCGCCCGGGCACGCGCGCTGGGTGCCACCTCAGACCTGTTCGTCGCGGGCCTGTTCGGCTCGGACCTGTTCGTCTCGGGCCTGGCGGGCGCACTGCGCGCTGGTGCCTGCTGCGAACGCTGACCGGCATCGCCACGCGCCGGCCGGTTCGCCGCGGATGCCCCACCGCCCATTCGCGGCGTGGCGTCAAGATAGGCCTGGCGGGCATCGCTCTGGCGCTCCTGGCGGCGGGGATTGTTCGCGGACCCAGGGGCGCCGGCCTCGCCCGGCCGATCGGCCTGCCGGCGGCGCTGCTCGCCATCAGGTCGGGTCCCGTCGCCGCTCAGCCGCTGTCCGCCAAGCCGCTGTCCGACATCGGCGGCGCGCTGGCGGCCGTCACCGCGGGCAACATCGCCACCGCGATCACGCTGCTGCCAGGTATTGGCCAGTTCGCCGCGGTCCCGCTCGCCGGATGACCGCACGCGCTCCGTACCCCGGTCGCGACCCTCGCCACGCTGGCGATACTGCTCGCGCGCATCACTGCGTCGCGCGCCCTGGGACGGCGCCTGCAGGCGCTGACGGCTGCCTTCCCAGGCTGTGCGCTGGGAGCCGCGGGCGTCATGCCGGTAGCGGTCACGCACCTCCGGATGCCGATAGGCCACACCGCGCCGATGACGCGGTTCGTGGCGCCAGGGCTTGCCCGGCGCATAGTGGTGGGGCCGTGTCCGGTAATGCGGCACATAGAAGTGGCGCGGACTGTGCAGCACCAGCACGTGGCGCTGGGGCCAGTACACGGTGCTGAAGAAGAACCCCGGGGATACGACGAAGCCGGAACTCCAGTAGAAACCCGGACGCACGGCCCGGTAGTGCACCGGCGCATACCAGGCCACCGGCGGATAGTAGGGGTGCCACCAGCTGCCGTAGACCACGCGGGTGTCGTACCAAGGCACGTGAACAATACGCTCGCGCACCGGCTCGATGACGACCACGCGCTCGCGCTCGACGACTCTTACATGATCATCCGAGCGCAGATGGCCTGCCTGGGCAGCGCGACTGCGCAGGTGCTGGACCGAGTCCATGACATCGGCTTCCTGGTACAGGAAGGCATCGCCGAGGCGCTGGGTCCAGTCGAGGTCCTCGTCGAGGCGCTGCAGGATATCGGGAAAGGCCACCAGCGCCTGGACTGCAGGGTCCCAGTCATAGCGCGCCGCTTCAGCCACTGCCGCCTCGCCCGAAAGCTGGGGGTTCTCGCGCGACCAGCGGGCCGCCTGGACGATCTCCAGCGGATAGGTCGAGGCCATCAGGATCGTCGAGAGCAGCACGTCGGGATGCAGCGCGATCGGTGCGAGCATCTGGTCGAGTTCGGCTGGGCTGAAGACGGCCGCATAGGCGTCATCGGCCGGCACTGCGCTGGCGCCCGACTGCGCGGCCGCGGGCGGCGGCGCAAGCGCCAGGGCAAGCAGCGCGATGGCGAGGAACCTGGTGGGTGCTGGCATGGCGTCGCTCCCGGGGCTGGTGGCCCATGTGTCGTGTGCATTCAGCGCAGACGCACTGATGCATTCCAGCTGTGAGCTTACCTTACCGAAACTGAACGCCAGCCAAACGCGCCGCCCGCACAGTGGATTCAGGCGCGCAGCGTCTGTACCGGGGGCGTTCGCACGACCGAGCGGGTGGCCAGCGTGCCGGCGATGCCAACCAGCAGCGCACCGAGGATCGGGCCGCCGAACAGCACCATCGGATCGACGGCATAGTCCAGCCGAAACACCTGCCGGGCCAGCACCTGGCCGATCACCACCGCCCCGACCGAGGCAAGAATCCCGGCCAGCAGCCCCAGGGCGACGAATTCCGCGACGATGCCGCGCAGCACGACGCCCTGGCGGGCGCCGAAAGTGCGCAACATGGCGCTTTCGTAGCGCCGCTCGTCGCGGGTGGCCTGCACCGCGGCCAGGAGCACGACGACGCCCGCCAGCAACGTGAAACCGAAAACATACTGTACCGCCAGCGAGGCGCGGTCCATGACCTGGCGCACCTGGGCAATAATCGATTCCAGATCGATCACCGAGACGCTTGGGTGCTGGCGTACCAGTTCCAGCAGGGCCGTGCGCTCATCACGCGGCACGAACACGCTGGTGATCCAGGTGGTCGGAAACTCCTCGATCTCGCCGGGCTGGAACAGCACGAAGAAGTTGGGATCAAACGAATCCCAGGCCACGGCGCGGATGCTGGTGATCTGCCCGGTCAGCGGCTCACCGGCGATACTGAAACCCAGCGTGTCGCCCACGCCCAGGCCGAGCGACTGGGCAATGCCCTCCTCGATCGAAACCTCGGTCCCGCGGCTGTCTTCCGCCCACCAGCGTCCGGCCACCAGTGTGTTGCTCGCCGGCAGGGGCGCAGACCAGCTCAGATTGGCCTCCCGGGTCAGCAGTCCGCGGCCGTCCGGATCCGTGACCTCCAGCTCACGCACCGGCACGCCATTGAGGTGGGAGATGCGCGCGCGCACCAGCGGCGAGAACACGGGCGGCTCGATGTCGTTGGCCCTGAAGATCTCGCGCACCGAGGCGAGCTCCTCGGGCTGAACGTTGATGATGAAATTGTTCGGTGCGTCCTCGGGCAGGCTGGCCCGCCAGCCATCCAGCAGGTCGTTGCGCACGACCGTCAGCAACAACAGCACCATCAGGCCCAGGCCGAAGGCCACAACCTGGGTAATGCTCTCGCCCCCACGCCGGCTGATGTTGGCCAGCCCGTAGCGCCAGGACACCCCCACGCCACCCCGCAGTCGGCCGCTGACACGCACCAGCAGCCAGCCGGCAAGCACCAGCGCGGCCAGCAACACGGCAATGCCACCGACCACGACGAGCAGCAGACGCAGGTCGCGCAGCACCCAGTACAGCATCAGCACCACCACCCCGATGGCGGTGGTCGCCGAAACCCAGGCCGCGACGCGCGGCGGCGGCAGATCCCGACGCAGCACGCGCAGGGGTGCTACGGTGCGCAACTGCACGATCGGCGGCAGGGCAAAGCCGGTCAGTACCGCCAGGGAGGTCACCAGGCCCATCAGCGCCGGCAGCCAGCCCGGCGCAGGCAGGGCGCCGCCCACCAGTTCCGCAAGCAGCCAGGCGATGCCGAACTGGGCCAGCCAGCCGATCACGCTGCCAAGCACGCCGGCTACCAGCGCGAGCAAGGTCAGCTGCCAAAGGCCGACCTGGAGGACGAAGCGCTGTGGCGCCCCCAGGCATTTCATCAGCGCGACCGAATCCACGTGCCGTGCCGCATAGCGCCGCGCCGCCATGGCCACCGCGACGGCCGCCAGCAGCACGGATACCAGCGAGGCCAGCGTCAGAAAGCGCTGGGCGCGATCGATGGCGCCCGTGACCTGCTCGCCGGCATCACTGAGGTCCTGCAGGCGCTCACCCTCGACCAGTTCAGGCTCCAGCCATGCGCGAAAGCGCGCGATCTCGGCATCGCCGCCTGCGAACAGCGCCGCCCAGGTGACCCGGCTGCCGGGCACGACGAGTCCCGAGGCCGGAATATCCGCCAGGTTCATCAACACGGTCGGGGCCAGCGCCACGAAGCCGACGGACTGGTCCGGGCGGTACTCCAGCACGCGCGTCAGGCGCAGCTCTACCGCCCCGACCTGCAGCGTATCGCCGACCGCCATGCCCAGACGTGCGAGCAGGCCCGACTCGGCCCAAACCTCACCGGGCGGTGGAATATCTCGAACCACGTAGGCACTGGAAAACAGGTCGTCGGCGACACGCAGGGCGCCGCGCAGCGGATAGCCCTCGCTGACGGCCCGCAGGGCGGCCAGCTGGCCCTCATCCCCGAAGTTGACGACGCTCGGGAAGGCCAGCACCCGCGCGCTGTCGAGTCCACGCGCACCGGCCTCGACAAAGAAGTCCGGGTTAGGCTCATCGGAGCTGCGCACCCGCAGGTCTGCCGCCAGTACCTCGGTGGCCTGGCGCTCCACGCCTTTGCTCACGCGATCGGTGAAAAACGCAATCGCCGTCAGTGAGCCCACGGCCACGAGCAGGGCGACGACCAGCACGCCTATTTCCCCGGACTTCCAGTCCCGGGCCAGCGTTCTGAGCGCATACAGCAGGGCGGCCATCAGTTCATACGATCCGCTGACAGGCGACCGGCATCAAGTTCGATGCGTCGCGTGCAGCGTGCCGCCAACGCCTCATCGTGGGTCACCAGCACCAGCGTGGTCTGGCGCTGGCGATTCATCTCGAAGAGCAGGTTCAGCACGCGCTCACCGGTATGGGCATCCAGGTTGCCGGTCGGTTCATCGGCAAACAGCACCGAGGGCGTGGTGACGAAGGCCCGGGCGATGGCCACGCGCTGCTTCTCACCCCCGGAGAGCTGGCGCGGGTAATGCGAGACCCTCGATTCCAGACCGACGTCGACCAGTGCGGCACGGGCGGCGGTGCGGGCATCGCGTCGCCCGGCCAGTTCCAGCGGCAGCATGACGTTTTCCAGCGCGGTCAGCGAGGGCAGCAGGTGGAATGACTGAAACATGAAGCCCACGTGTTCGGCGCGGACCTGCGCGCGGCCGTCCTCATCCAGGGCGGTGAGTTCATGGTCGCGCAGCCAGACCCGGCCACTGCTGGGATCATCGAGTCCGGCGAGCAGCGCCAGCAGCGTCGACTTGCCCGCGCCGGAGGCGCCAAGCACGGCCACGGTCTGGCCCTTGGGGATGACCAAACTTACGTCGTCCAGGATGGTCAGAGTCCCCTCAGGGCTGCTAACTTGCTTGCCCAGATGTTCCGCCCGGAGAACCATATTGTCTTCGCTCAAGTCGTGTTTCCTTGTTGTTCTGCTCGGCCTTGCCGCGCTGTGCGCAGGTATGTCCTACGCTGCCGCGGACGCTGCGGATTCCTCGCCGCCCGTCCTGCTGGTGATCGGCGACTCGCTGAGTGCCAGCTATGGCATGTACATGGATGAAGGCTGGGTCTCCCTGCTCGGCGCCCGCCTTGCGCAGACCGGCCACCCGCACCGCATCATAAACGCCAGCATCAGCGGCGAGACCAGTGGCGGCGGGCTCGCACGCCTGCCACGGGCGCTCGAGCGACACCAGCCGGCGCTGGTCATCCTCCAGCTCGGCGGCAATGACGGATTGCGCGGCATCAATATCGACACGCTGCGCAACAATCTTGCGCGCATGATCGAACTCAGCCAGGCGGCCGGCAGCGAGGTCATCCTGACGGGAATCAAGATACCCCGCAACTACCGCGACGAATACTACGAGGCTTTCGAGTCAGTCTACCCCGCCCTGGCCGAGCAGTTCGATATCGCCGTCGTGGATTTTCTGCTGGAAGGTGTGGCGCTGGATCCCGAGCTGATGCAGGCCGACGGGATTCATCCGAATGTGGCCGCGCAGCCGCGCCTGCTCGACAACGTCTGGCCGGCGGTGGCGCAGGTGCTGGCGATCGGTGACGAGGGTGACGAGCACGCCGAACTTGCGGAGCGTGGAAGCGCCGGGCACACTCGCTGAGACTCAAGCCGACACAAGAACTTGAAACTATGGAAAAGCCCTGGCTGCAGTCTTACCCCGAGGGTGTCCCCGAGACCATCGACCCCGACAGCATCCCGTCGCTCAACGCGCTGCTGGACGAAGCGTGCAGTGAGTACCGGGATCTTCCCGCCTTCACCAATATGGGTCATACGCTGACCTATGGCGAACTTGATCAGAAAAGCCGTTATCTTGCGAGCTTCCTGCAGCATCACGCGAAGCTCTCGAAAGGTGATCGCGTTGCGGTGATGATGCCCAATCTGCTGCAGTACCCGATTGCGATCCACGCAATACTGCGCGCAGGCTTCGTGGTCGTGAACGTCAATCCGCTGTATACGCCGCGCGAGCTGGAACACCAGCTGCGCGACTCCGGCGCGCGCGCGATCATCATTCTCGAGAATTTCTGTACTGTGCTGCAGCAGGTCATTGCCAAGACCGAAGTCGGCACGGTGATTACGACCCAGATCGGCGACATGTTTGGCGCGCCGAAGCGGCTGCTGACGAATCTCGTCGTCAAGCATGTCAAGAAAATGGTCCCGGACTGGCAGATCGACGGCACGGTCACGTTCCGGCGGGCGCAGTCCCAGGGCAAGTGGCAGGCGCTCGAGGAGGTTGCAGTCGCATCCAGTGACATCGCCTTCCTGCAGTACACCGGCGGCACCACTGGCAAGGCCAAGGGCGCGATGCTCACGCATCGCAACATGGTCGCCAACGTACTGCAGTCCTCGGCCTGGATGCGCGGCTCGATCACCCCGGGGCGAGACATCGTCATTACGGCCTTGCCGCTGTATCACATCTTTTCTTTGACCGTGAACATGCTGCTGTTCATGCGCATCGGCGGTCACAACGTGCTGATCACCAATCCGCGCGACATGCCTGGTTTCGTGCGCGAACTTGGCCGCTACCACTTCTCCATGATCACCGGCGTCAATACCCTGTTCAACGGACTGATGAACACGGAAGGCTTCGAACGCCTCGACTTCAGCCATCTGCGCATCAGTGTCGGCGGCGGCATGGCCGTGCAGCGGGCCGTGGCCGAGCGCTGGCAGCAGCTCACCGGCTGCGTGCTGCTGCAGGGTTACGGCCTCACCGAGACCTCCCCCTCGGCGAGCATGGTGCCGCTGGATGCCAAAGACTTTGATGGTTCGATCGGCCTGCCCCTGCCCTCTACCGAATTCAGCATTCGTGATGATGACGGCAAGCTCGTGGCAACAGGCGAGCCCGGCGAGATCTGTATCCGTGGACCACAGGTCATGCTCGGCTACTGGAATCGACCGGAGGAGACCGCGGCGGTGATGCTGGAGGACGGCTGGTTCCGCTCAGGCGATATCGGGCGCATGGATGAGGCCGGGCGCACGACCATCGAGGACCGCAAGAAAGACATGATCCTGGTGTCCGGCTTCAACGTTTATCCCAACGAGATCGAGGATGTGGTCCAGGGCCATCCGGGTGTGCTCGAGTGCGCGGCTGTTGCCAAGCCTGATGAGCATTCCGGCGAGGTGGTCAAGGTGTTCGTGGTGCGCAAGGATGCAGCGCTGAGCGCCGAGGACATCATCGAACATTGTCGCGGAGAGCTGACCGGCTACAAGATTCCCAGGGACGTGGAGTTTCGCGATGAGCTGCCGAAGACCAATGTGGGCAAGATCCTGCGCCGCCAGCTGCGCGACGAGGAGAAGAAGCGCGCCAGTGCTCAGTGAGTCGCCACGTCGCCCCTGCTGCGGGGGCGCCGCGGCGCTGCTGACAGCTGCCCTGGCCCTGGTTTCGGCGGGCTGTGCCAGCCTTGGACCCGATGCCAGCGCGCCGACGCCGCGGCTTGCCGCCTACCTGAAGGGCGGTTTCGTCGCCAGTTCACCTGACGACGACAGCGAGGTCCAGCTGCGCATCGAGCCGGTGTGGCTGGAGCGCTGGAGCCTTCGTGACGGCATCTACCTGTTCGTGGCCATGCAGCCGGCCGAGGAAGGGCCCTGGCTGCAGGCGCTCTATCGGCTGGTACCCGACCGCCAGGGCCGCGCGGTGGTGGAATCATGGCGTTTTGGCGATGACACGCTGAACTCGGTGGCCTCACCCACGGCCCTGCGCCGCATCGAGGCACTGGCGCCCGGTGAGTTTCGTCACCTGCGCGGTTGCGATATCGCCTTTAGGCTGCAGGCCAACGGCAATTTCTTCGGCGAACACGCGCCAAGGGGCGCATGCCGCAACAGCTACGGCGGTGCCGACTACGTCTGGGCGCAGAAAACCATCTCACCCAATCAGATGCTGTGGTGGGAACGCGGTTTTACCGATGCCGGCGAAATCGCGTGGGGCCCCGAGGACGATGGTTACCTGTTCGAGCGCATCGAGCGCTGACCAGCGGCCGCCCTCATGCGTGAAACGCGGGACTCTGGGCATGGACGGCCTCGAGCATCGCCGTGACGTTTGCCGGATCGATATCCGGATGGATGCCGTGGCCGAGATTGAACACGTGCCCCGGGCCACGCCCATAGCTGGCAAGCACCCGGCCGACTTCCCGGGAGATGGCCTCAGGTGCGGCATACAGCACGCTGGGGTCGAGGTTGCCCTGCAGGGCGACGCGATCGGCTGTCAGGCGTCGCGCCTCGGCAAGATCGGTGGTCCAGTCCACACCCAGTGCATCACAGCCGGTATCGGCCATCTCGGTCAGGCGCGGCCCCGCACCCTTGGTGAACAGCACCAGGGGCACGCGTCGACCCTCTGATGTCCGGGTGACGCCTTGGGCAATCCGCGCCATGTACTGCAGTGAAAACTCCCGATAGGCCGCGGGGGAGAGCACACCGCCCCAGGTGTCGAAGACCATGACCGCCTGCGCGCCGGCCGCGATCTGCGCGTTGAGGTAGTCGGTGGTGGCGCGCGTGAGCACTTCCAGCAGCCCGTGCAGCAGCGCAGGCTCGCCATAGAGCATGCCCTTGATGCGGGCGTGGTTCTTCGAGCCCCCGCCCTCGACGCAGTAGGTGGCCACGGTCCACGGACTGCCGGCAAAGCCGATCAGCGGCACACGCCCGTCCAGCTCGCGACGCACCCGGCGCACGGCTTCCGTCACATAGCCCAGGTCGGTTTCGATGTCCGGCACGCCCAGGCGCGCAAGGTCACGCGTCGTGCGCACCGGACGCTCGAAACGTGGGCCTTCACCTTCCGCGAAGTACAGGCCAAGTCCCATGGCATGCGGCACGGTGAGGATGTCCGAGAACAGGATCGCCGCATCCAGCGGGAAACGCCGGATCGGTTGCACCGTAATCTCGCAGGCCAGGTCCGGCGTGGAGCACAGTGTCAGGAAGTCGCCGGCCCTGGCCCGCAACTCACGGTACTCGGGCAGGTAGCGCCCGGCCTGGCGCATCATCCATACCGGTGTACGTTCAACCGGCTCGCGCAGCAGCGCGCGCAGCAACAGGTCATTTGCAAGGTCGGTCACGCGCAGGCCTCCGCGATGGTGTGCTGGATCGCCTCGGCTGCGGCACGTGGCGAGGCGGCGTCGCGGATCGGACGACCCACGACGATGTAGTCGGCGCCATTGGCAAACGCCTGGTCGACTGTGACGATGCGTTTCTGGTCATCTTCCGGACGGTTGTCGACCGGGCGTATCCCCGGGGTGATCACCAGCAGACGGCCGTCGATATGCTGGCGCAGCAGCGGCGCCTCCAGACCTGACGAGATGACACCATCGCAGCCGGCCTCGAGCGCGCGGCGCGCCCGGGAGAGCACCAGTGCCTCGACGTCACAGGCGAAGCCCAGGTCGTCGAGATCACCACGATCAAGGCTCGTCAACACGGTGACACCGAGGATTTTCACATCGCCTTTGGCGGCGGCGGCGGCTTCCATGATCGACTGGTTACCGTGCACCGTCGTGAAGCTCACGCCGCGATTGCGCAGCCGGCGCACTGCGGCGGCCACCGTGGCCGGCACATCGAAGAACTTGAGATCGACGAAGATCTTCTTGTCGCGCGCGACAAGCTCGTCGAGGAGCTCGAAGTAGCCGCCGGCCATCATCAACTCAAGGCCGAGCTTGTAGAAACGCACTGAATCGCCGAGCTCGTCTGCCAGGCGCCGGGCCTGACCGGCATCGGGCACATCCATGGCGAAAATCAGCCGCTCGGCTGCGGGAATCGGCTTCATGGGCATCGCGATCTGATCCTGGACGGCAGTGGGCAAGCTGCGAATTCTACCTGCATGGGCGCGGGGGGGTTTGACCCCCGCACCGGTCCGCGGCCGCCGCCGGGGGCCCCGCGCCCCCGGGGGTGCGCCGCGGATCGGTCAGCCGCTCGTACTCGGTGATTGCATATCGATCGGTCATGCCCGCAATGTAGTCGGCCACGGCGCGCGCGCGGCCATCTGCGCCGTCGGCAGCCTCCCAGTCGGCGGCGTGGCCGGCATGCTCGTCAGGCATCAGACGGGGTTCTGTGAAGAAGGCCTCGAACAGGGCCTGGACCACCTTCCTGGCCTTGGTCGTCATGCGCAGCACGCGATAGTGCCGATAGAGATGCTCGTGGAGATAACGCTTCATGTCCCGGATATGACCGGCCATCTCTTCGGAATAGCCGATCAGCGGCGCCTGGCGGGCGCGCACAGCGGCGATATCTGCGGGTGCCGCGTCGAACAGGCGCAGTGAGGAGTTTGTCACCAGGTCGCCAACCATGCTGTCGATCATGCGGCGCACGATCTCGTGGATCAGGCGGCGACCCTGCAAACGCGGGTAGGCGGCCCTGACCGTCTCGTATTCCCTGCGGAACAGGACGACTTCCTGCAGCGCATCCATGTCCAGCAGCCCTGCGCGCAGGCCATCGTCGATATCGTGATTGTTGTAGGCGACTTCATCGGCAAGATTCGCCAGCTGCGCCTCCAGAGAGGGCTGGGTCCGGTCGATGAAGCGCTGGCCAAGCTCGCCCAGGCGACGGGCATTCCTGACCGAACAGTGCTTGAGTACCCCTTCACGCGTCTCGAAGGTCAGGTTGAGACCCTGGAAGTCGGCATATTTTTCCTCAAGTTCATCGACCACCCGCAGCGACTGCAGGTTGTGCTCGAAGCCGCCGTAGTCACGCATGCAGGCGTTCAGCGCGTCCTGGCCGGCATGCCCGAACGGCGTGTGGCCAAGATCATGCGCCAGTGACACGGCCTCGACGAGGTATTCATTGAGGCCCAGGGACTGGGCCACCGTGCGACCGATCTGGGCGACCTCGAGCGAGTGGGTCAGACGGGTCCGGTAGAGATCACCTTCATGATTGACGAACACCTGGGTCTTGTAGACCAGTCGGCGGAATGCCGTGGAGTGGATGATGCGGTCGCGGTCGCGCTGGAACTGCCCGCGCAGCCGCGGCGGCGCTTCGGCGAAGCGGCGTCCGCGGGAGTGTTCGTCCCAGGCCGCCCACGGCGCCAGTCGCTGCTCCGGGTGACGCTGCAGCCATGTGAGCGGTTCAGCGGTCATCGCGCACATCGTGGAGCACACCCGCAAGCAGCTCATCATCGACTTCGGCGGTGACCACGGCCTCGCCCAGCGACTTGAGCAGCACCAGGCGCAGGCGCCCGCCGATGACTTTCTTGTCCATGCCCATGGCCTCGCGCAGGGCTTCAGGGGGAAGTCGCGGCGCCGCGGTCGGCAGGCCTGCCGAGGCCACGAGTCGGGTCACCCGCTCGACATCCGACGCATCGAGCCAGCCGAGACGCTTCGACGCCTCTGCAGCCATGACCATCCCGGCACCCACGGCTTCACCATGCAGCCACTGCCCGTAGCCGGCCAGCGCCTCGATCGCGTGACCGAAGGTATGGCCGAGGTTGAGCAACGCGCGTGCGCCATGCTCGCGTTCGTCTTCGGCGACAAGCAGCGCCTTGAGTTCGCAGCTGCGCCGGATGGCTGCCGAGAGTGCCTCCGGGTCGCGCGCCAGCAGGGCGGGCATCTGCGCCTCCAGCCAGACCAGGAATTCGCGATCCATGATCAGGCCGTACTTGATCACCTCGGCCAGACCCGCCGCCAGTTCACGCGCCGGCAGGGTCGCCAGGGTATCGGTGTCGGCGACGACTGCGACGGGCTGGTGAAACGCGCCCACCAGGTTCTTGCCCAGCGGCAGATTCACCGCGGTCTTGCCGCCAACGGAGGAGTCGACCTGGGCAAGCAGCGTCGTTGGCAGTTGCAGGAAATCCACGCCACGCTGATAACAGGCGGCAGCGAAGCCGGCCAGGTCACCGATGACGCCACCGCCCAGCGCGGCCACGCAGCAGTCTCGATGGAAGGCCCCGCCGGCGAGGGCTTCGAGCACTGCGGCGAACTGGGCAAGCGTCTTGTGGGCCTCACCATCGGGCAACACCAGCGTGCCCACGCGCTTGCCCGCAAAGCCGCCAAGCGCCGCCTTCATATACAGGGGCGCCACGGTTTCGTTGCTGACCAGCAGTACGTCATTGCCGGGCACAAGCCCGGCCAGCAGTCCTCTGCGGGCAAGCAGGCCCGGGCCGATGTGAATCGGGTAACTGCGATCGCCGAGGTTCACCTGCAGCGGCATCATGGCATCGGCATGGTTCATGGAGCGCGATTCTCGCGGCAGGGTGGAGCCGATTGCAAATGCCATGATCGGTCCGGAAAGCCTGCGGTCCTGGCAGTATGAGCCGCGCGGGTTACCGGCAGATGACCGTCAGGCGCCAGGCGAGGAAAGCCTTTCCTCGATCTCGCGAGCCACCGCACTGACCTTGCGACCATCGGTGTCCACGATAATGTCGGCGATCTCGCGATACAGGGGTTCGCGAAAAGCCATCAGTTCGGTCAGCGCCTCTTCGGGCTCGCGACCTGTCAGCAGGGGCCGCTCGCGGCCGTGACGCGTGCGCGTGACCTGCTGGGCAATGGTGGCGCACAGGTACACGACCGTGCCGCGCGCAGCGAGGACCCGGCGGTTGTCAGGGGAGATGATGGCACCACCGCCGGTTGCAAGCACGATGCCATCGAGGGCTGCCAGATCACTGATGACGTCCTGTTCACGGCGCCGGAAGCCCTCTTCCCCCTCCTTGTCGAAGATGAAGGGGATATCCACGCCGGTACGGCGCTCGATTTCCTCGTCGCTGTCGTGGAATTCGAGCCCGAGCACACGGCCGAGCTGCCGACCGACCGCCGACTTGCCCGAGCCCATTGGGCCTATCAGAAAGACGTTACCTGCTGTCAATTGATGGTCGCACCCTCGCGCAGGATCTTCGGCGTCACGAAGATCAGCAACTCGGCTTTATTGGAAACCCGCTGATTGGAGCGGAACAGGTGTCCCAGCACCGGGATGTCGCCGAGCAGCGGTACCTTGCTGGTGAAATCGCGCCGCTCGGTCTCGAAGATACCACCAAGCACCACGGTCTCGCCATCGTTGACCAGCACCTGGGTGGTGATCTGGCGGGTGTCGATACTGGGAACGAAACCGCCGGTAGCGCTGGGGAGAATCTCGCCGACGTTATCCTTGCTGACCATCAGGTCCATGATGATGCGATTGTCAGGCGTGATCTGCGGCGTCACGGTGAGGCTCAGCACGGCCTTCTTGAACTGCGTGGCCGTAGCACCGCTGGCCGACGACTCCTGGTAGGGGATTTCCACGCCCTGCTCGATGCGCGCCTCGCGCTGATTGGAGACGATGACACGCGGCGTGGAGACCACTTCCGCACGCCCCTCGGCCTGCAGTGCGGAGAGTTCCAGATCGATCAGCGTATCGGCGCCAAGAAAGGCCAGCGCGATGGAGCCTGCCGGGTTGGCGACCGGCAGGTTGACGTTGTAACGCTGGTCGATGGTGCCGACCTGCACCGGGAACGGCTGGCCGGTGTTCTGCAGATTATCCAGTGCGGAGTCGACGATCGACGCCGAACCGGCCCCGGTGCCGGTCATGGAGATCAGGCCACTGCCGCCGCGCTCGCCGACCTGCGTGAGACCGAGGCGAACACCGAGTTCGCGATTGAAGTCGTCGCTGACGATGACGATGCGCGACTCGATGAGCACCTGGCGCACCGGGATGTCCAGCGTGGCCACCAGGCGACGGATATCAGCCAGGCGCGCGGTGGTATCGTTGAGCAGCAGCGTATTGGTGCGCTCGTCGATGGCGACACTGCCACGTTCAGACAGGAAGCTTCGTGTGCGTCCCTCTCCTGAGATCAGGCGGCCCAGGTCGGCGGCCTTGGCATAGTTGACCTGCAGAAATTCCGAGCGCAGCGGCTCGAGCTGCTGGATTTCCTGGCGGGCGCTGAGTTCGGCGCGCTCGCGGGCGGCGATCTCGGCGGCCGGTGCGATCAGCACGACATCACCGTTGCGGCGCTTGTCGAGACCCTTGGTGGCCATGACGATGTCCAGCGCCTGGTCCCAGGGCACGTTCTGCAGTCGCAGCGTGACATTGCCGGTCACGGTATCGGCGACCACCATGTTCAGCCCCGAAACATCAGCCAGCAGCTGCAGCACGGCGCGCGTCTCGATGTCCTGGAAGTTCAGCGTCAGGCGCTCGCCGGAGTAGGTGCGCTCCTCATCGAAGGGGCTGCGCACTTCGGGCGCCGGTGCCGCGGCCTTGACCTCGACCGTGAACAGCGTGTCCGACTGGTAGGCCATGTGTTCCCAGTCACCGCTGGCGGCGATGATCATGCGGGTATCGCGATCGACACGCATGGCGTCGACCGTGGTGACCGGCGTGGCGAAGTCCACCACATCGAGGCGACGCATCAGCTCGGTTGGCAGTTCGGTATCGCGGAACGACACGACCACGCGACCACCTTCCTCGCGCACGTCCACGGTGGTATTGGGATCGGACAGGCGCACCTGGATGCGTCCTGCGCCATCGGCGCCGCGACGGAAATCCACGTCCTGGACGCTGCGACGGTCCGTACGGGTGGGCGTCGGACGGGATTCGGCTGCTGCTGCCGGGAACGAGGTGGCCGCGACGCGTCCGGTGTCGGATCCCAGCGTGACCAGGATGGTGTTGCCACTGACCTGTGTCTGGTAAGGCACCATGGAATCAAGGTTCAGCACCACGCGCGTGCGGCCATCGGCCTCGGCGGCGAGAATCGTGCTCAGCGGACCAACATTGACGTCGCGGCGACGGCTGTCCAGGCGCAGGGCCGTATCCGGCAGATCCAGGGCGATGCGTGCCGGTGAGTCGATGGTGAACGCCAGCGGCTCCGGCGCGGCGCTGCTCATGGTCAGGCGCAGTTCCAGCCGGTTGCCCGGCAGGGTCTGCACATCGATGCTCTCGAGCTGTCGCTCCGCTGCCGCGGCGGCAGACCCCAGGCCCAGCGTGAGCACGGCCAGCAAGGCCAACGACGACAGGCCTGCGCGGCCGGTTGCCAATGCCATCCCCAGCGGCTTGCGTACAAAGATCATCCCATATACTCCCATCGACTCGCGGGGTGTTGACCCCGGCCGTTTCAATTCTCGCTGAGTGCCATTGCCGCCGGGCGCTCCATATAGCCGCCCATGCCATCCGCGACGATTTCGGTCAGGCGAATCTCCGATTCGGAGATCGCGATGACCCGACCATCACTCTGGCCCATGTAATTGCCTCGCTGAACGCGGTGAACCAGACCATCGCTGGTTTGCACGAGCGCGAAGGTGTTATCGCCGAAGCGCAGGGTGCCAACCATGCGCATGGTGTCGAGCGGAAACTGCTCAAGAAACTGGCGGGGCCGGTCACGATCCGGCGCGCCCACACCGTCGGCACGCGCCACGGACGGACTGTCAGGGGTGAAAGGCGAGCGCAGATTGCGCCTAGCAGCCCCGTAGGCATGACTCGGCGCGGGCTGAATCTCGGGCAGCGGCTCTATGCGCCCGCCCGGACGCGCCTTGACCTCATCAATATAGCTGTTCAGGTCATCCATACGCCCGCTGCATGCGCTGGCCAGGGCCAACGTGCAGCCCGCAAGGATCAACAGCGCCGCGCGCGCAGGGGCAGACAGTTGCAGCATGCTCATTCGCCGGCCTCGTCAAGGTAACGGTAGGTCTTGGCGGTCACATCAAGTACCAGCTTGCCGGTGGGGGTGCGATCTCCTTCACGGGTGATCTGGATGTCGTGCAGCGTGACGATGCGCGGCAGGGCGGCAATGCCACTGACGAATTCGCCCATCTCGTGATAGCTGCCGACCAGCCGGATGCTGATCGGCAATTCCGCGTAGAAGTCACGCCTGACCTCGGGACTCGGCTGGAACAGCCTCTCCTCGAGTCCGGCAGCCAGCCCCGTCTGCGAGATGTCCACCAGCAGGTTCGGCACCTCGGTCTGGTTGGGCAGCTGACGCAGCATGGTGCCGAAAGAGCGCTCCATCTCCTCGAGCTGGACCCGGTAGGCATCGAGGTTGGCCGCCTGGCGCTGGCGGGTTTCGAAATTGCGCCTCAGGTCAATTTCCTCGCGCTCCGCGCGCTCGAGACGCGGCATCTCCTCGCGTACGACCTTCATATAGAAGCCGCCCGCCACCACGGCGACGAACAGCAGCACGATGACCGCGGCACGGAAAACAAAGGGCCAGCGGCCGATGTCATTGATGTCCAGCGCCTTGAGCTGCTCGAGAAGATCTTTCACGCTCAGCCCTCCTCTCGATCAGACGCCGACACCTGGGTCACGAACACCGTGAACTGGGCCTGGCGCAGCGCGCCCTCCTGGCGTGTTTCCACCACGGAGAGCCCGGGATTGGTCATCCACGGTGAGCTGTCGAGCTGACGCATCAGCGCGGAGACACGCGTGCTCGACTGCGCGGTGCCCCGAAGCTCGATGCGCTTGCCGGTCTGGCGAACCTGTGTGAAGTAGACGCCATCAGGCAGGCGATCGGCGAGCTCGTCGAACAGGTGCACGACCTCCGGGCGGCTGCGCTGCAGCTCCTCGATGATCTCCATGCGAGCCAGCAGGCGCTGCTTCTGCGACTCCAGCGAACGGATCTCGGCGATCTGCGCATCCAGCGTGGCGATTTCGGCACGCAGCAGCTGGTTACGCTCGTTCTGATGGTTGGTCATGCCGCTCCAGATCTGGATGCAGGCAAAGACCACGGCGAGTCCGAGGACGACGGCGACGGCCGCGGCGATGCCGAAGTCGCGCTGTCTGCGTTTCCGCAGCTCCTCGCGCCAGGGAAGCAGGTTGATACGAGGCATGTCAGTCAAAACTCCTCAGCGCCAGACCGCAGGCGATCAGCAGGGCCGTGGAATCCCTCTTCACGTTCTGCGCTTTCGGTCGTGAGCCGATCTTCATCTGGCCGAGCGGGTCACCGATTTCGGTGGGTATGCCCACGCGGCTGGCAATCACGTCCGCCACACCCGGAATATTTGCACAGCCGCCGCACACGAGGATCTGATCGGGCTGTTCGCGGCCGCTGCCGGAGGCGAGGAAGAACTGCAGGCTGCGACTGACCTGCTGGGTCATGTCGTCAATGAACGCATCCAGCACTTCCGGGCCGTAGTTGCTGGGCAGACCGCCTTCCTTCTTGGCACGTCCGGCGTCCTCGAGCGACAGACCGTAGGTGCGCATGATCTCTTCGGTGAGCTGCTGGCCGCCGAACGCGAAGTCGCGCGTGTACACGACCCGCAGGTCGTGCAGCACACTGAAGGTGGTCGTGCTGGCGCCGAAATCGACCACGGCAACCTGGCGGTCGACGCCGTTCTCCGGCATCTGGTGGGTCAGCAGGCGACAGGCGTTTTCCAGCGCAAAGGCCTCGACATCGACCAGGCGAACGGTCATGCCGGCGGCCTCGACGGCGGCGACCCGCTGGTCGACGTTCTCGGTCCTGGTGGCCACCAGCAGCACATCGAGCGCATCGGGGTCCTTGGCCGAGGGGCCTACGATCTCGTAATCGAAACTGACTTCTTCCATGGGGAAGGGGATGTACTGGTCGGCCTGCAGCTCGACCTGGCCTTCCATGTCGGCCTCGGAGATGTTGCCGGGCATCTGGATGATCTTGGTGATCGCCGCGTCGCCGGAGATGGCGATGGCAACATCGCGGTTGCGCGAGCCGGAGCGTTTAAGGGCGCGCCCGATCGCCTCGCCAACTGCGTCACTGTCTACGATGACCTTTTCGTTGACCGCATTCACCGGCGTGGCCTCGGCGGCATAGGCTTCCACGCGAAAGCCCCGACCCGCCTGGACCAGCTCGATGAGCTTGATCGACGAAGTGGTTATGTCAAGTCCAATCAGGGGCTTTTTCTGGCGCCGGAGAAACACGTTTTTTCCTTTTTCCGTAGAGCCTTGCGCTGCCTGAAGACCGCCGGTCCGCGAGGGTCGATTTAACTATATATCACGCTATCCGTCAGCGCCGCCCGATGTCGCCGCCCGCACTGGTTAGAGCGTGGCGTGTCGGCACGTGGGCGTATAATGGCGACCCTGAGCCGGGGAAACTGCCAACTACGTAGCAAAAAATGCCGCCGACTGATTCTTTCCCCACAACATTTCCGGATTTGTGCGGTCGTACGAACTAATGCGCGTGGTGCAAATCGAACGCGGTTGTCGGTCTGCTGCCGGCCCGGCGCGCCGCACCCCTTGTCCCGCCCCATGGCGCAGTCGCAAGCAGGCTGTCATTGCCCGTGCGCTGCACTCGGATTGCGGGTTACTATGCATAATTGAGCCTGTTCAAGCAAGGACTTAAATGCGGTTTCTATCATGAAGCCTTACCTCCTGATTCCGCTCGCTCTCGCCACGCTGATGGCCGCAGCCGGGCTGGCCGTGGTCGCCATCGTGGCCGGCGCCTACCTGTATCTGCTGCCGAGCCTGCCCGACGCCCGCGAGCTGCGTGACCTGAGGCTGCAGGTTCCACTGAGCATCTATAGCCGCGACGGCCGGCTTATCGCGCAGATGGGCGAGCGCCGGCGCGACCCCGTAGCACTGGAAAACGTACCCGAGCGCCTCATCCAGGCGTTCATCGCCGCTGAGGACGAGCGCTTCTACAGTCATCCGGGATTCGACCTGCAGGGCATTTCGCGCGCAGCCCTTGGGTGGGCGACGACGGGGCGCGTAAGTCGCGGCGGCGGCAGCACGATCACCCAGCAGCTTGCCAAGGTCACGTTCCTGTCACCCGAACAAACGGTCGTGCGCAAGACGCGCGAGATCTTTCTGGCACGCCGCATCGAGCAGCAGCTCAGCAAGGACGAGATTCTCGAGCTGTACCTGAACATGATCTTTCTGGGTCAGCGGGCATTCGGCGTGTCTGCCGCCGCGCAGGTGTTCTTCGGCAAATCGCTCGACGAGCTGAACCTCGCCGAGATGGCCACGATTGCGGGCCTGCCGCAGGCACCCTCCCTGTACAACCCGGTGCGCAGCCCGCAGATGGCTGAGACCCGGCGCAGCTACGTGCTGCGCCGCATGCTGGAGACCGGATTCATTAGCGTCGAGGAACACGACGAGGCGCGGCTGCAGCCGATGGTCTCACGCCTCCACGGGCCACGCATCGAGCTCGAAGCGCCGTATGTCGCCGAGATGGTGCGCATGGAACTGCTGCAGCGTTTTGGCCAGGAGGTCTACGAGGGCGGATTTCGCGTGGTCACAACGGTGGACAGCCGCCTGCAGAGGGCCGCGGACAGTGCACTGCGCCAGGCGCTGCTGGAGTACGACCGCCGGCATGGCTGGCGCGGTCCGCTGGCGCGGCTGCAGCCCGAATCCCTGGCGGCACCCGAAGGCATCGAGACCGCGCGCCATTTCCACGACCTGCTGGGCGACTTTCCCGAACCCGCCGTGCTGCGTGTAGGCCTGGTCACCAGCGTCGGCGAGCGCGACGCACGGGTCTTCCTGCGACGCCGCGCAACTTCGGTAGACGTGAGCTGGGCGGGGCTTTCGTGGGCGCGGCCCCATATCAGTACAGACCGGGTGGGACCGGCGCCGCAGGCGGCCGCCGATGTGCTCGCGCCGGGTGATGTGGTCTATCTCGTGGAACTCGCTGACGGCAGCTGGACGCTGGCGCAACTGCCCGAGGTCCAGGGCGCGCTGGTGGCACTGGATCCGTCCGACGGCGCCATCGTCTCGCTGGCGGGCGGCTTCGATTACTTCGTCAGCAAGTTCAACCGCGTCACACAGGCGCGCAGGCAACCGGGCTCGGCGTTCAAGCCGTTCGTGTTCTCGGCGGCACTTGAACATGGTTTCACGGCGGCCAGCATCGTCAACGACGCACCGCTGGTGTTCGAAAGTTCCGAGCTCGAGCAGGCGTGGCGGCCCGAGAACTATTCGCGCCAGTGGAACGGTCCTACGCGCATGCGCGAGGCGCTGGTACGCTCACTGAACCTGGTGTCTGTGCGCGTGCTGCTTGGCGCCGGAGTCGGCAACACCGTCGCCCACCTGCAGGCGTTCGGGCTCTCCGAGGCGGCCCTGCCGCGTAACCCCACGCTTGCCCTCGGGGCCGGGGCGGCCACGCCACTGGAACTCACCGGCGGTTACGCGGTGTTCGCCAACGGTGGCTACCGCGTGGAGCCCTACTTCATCGAACGCATCGAGGATGGCGCTGGCAGAGTCGTCTACGAAGCCTCACCGACCAGCGCCCGCTGCTACAGCTGCATGGATGATGAGGACCTGGTACTGCCCGGCACGCGCACGGATGAGTTCATGACCCTGCCAGATCCGCGTACGCCCTTCCCGGGTGCAGTGAATACGTTGCGTAACGCGTCGACACCCAGGCTGGTGACGCTCGAGGAGATCCGTGGCGCCGACAGCCTCGGTGAGCCCGAGCAGCGCCTCGCGCCCCGGGTGATCTCGCCACAGAACGCGTGGATCATCAGTGACATGATGGCCGACGTGATCCGGCGCGGCACCGGCCAGCGGGCCCGCCGCGATGTGGGTCGGGACGATATCGCCGGCAAGACCGGCACCTCCAACGACCGCCGTGATGCATGGTTCGCCGGCTACAACGCCGACCTGGTGGCGACCGCGTGGGTGGGCTTTGACCAGGAGCGCTCGCTGGGAGTGCGCGAGGAGGGCGGGCGCACGGCACTTCCAATGTGGAATTACTTCATGGCACCCGCGCTGAGCGGCACGCCGGTACGCCGTCCGGAGCGGCCGCCTGGCCTGATCGAGGTGCGCATTTCCCCAAGCAGCGGCCTGGTCACGGCTGCCGGGACATCCGGCGGCATCCTGGAGGTCTTTGAACTCGGTCGCGTCCCGGCCAGCGAAGACGGGCGCAACGGCGACGGACTCGATGTCCGTCGTGATGATTTCGACGACTCCACTTTGTTCTGAAGCCTGAGCGGAGCCGCCATGTCCAGCACCGCGCCCCAGCGCCTTGCCGAAGAGGCCGCGAGAATCCTCTTCGACGAGGCCATCGACGATTACGGACTGGCCAAGCGCAAGGCGCGCGAGCGCCTGGGGCTGCCTTCGAACATGTCGCTGCCGAAAAACACCGAAGTGGAACAGGCGCTGATGACGCTGCAGCGACTGTTTGGCGGTGCGGCCCACGACGCGCGCATTCGCCAGATGCGCGAGACTGCAGCAGAGGCGATGCGGGTGCTGGAAGCGTTTCGCCCCCGCCTGGTCGGCCCGGTGCTGGCTGGCACCGCCACGGACGCCTCGGCAGTCAATCTGCACCTGTTTGCCGATCCGGCCGAGGAGGTCCTCATGGTCCTGCTCGGCAAACGGATTCCCTTCGAGAGCTTTGAACGTCGGCTGCGCACCCGCGCGGGGGCGGGCTACGAAGAGTTTCCGGCGGCACGCTTCGTGGCCGGCGACGTGCCGGTCGAGATCACGATTTTCCCGACACACGGCGTGCGCCAGGCGCCGCTTTCACCGATAGACGGACGCCCGATGCGCCGGGCCGGCCGCGCGGAAGTGCTCGCGCTGCTCAATCCCGACGCGCCGTCGACCTGAAACGCGCGCGGCGCAGCTTCAGCGCATGTCCACCGGCTGGTAGTCACGCAGCCCGGGGCCGGTGTAGAGCTGGCGGGGCCGGCCGATGCGGCCACCCGGATCGGCGTTCATCTCGCTCCAGTGCGCCACCCAGCCAACGGTGCGCGCGATCGCGAACATCACCGTGAACATCGACACTGGAATTCCCAGCGCCCGGTAAATGATGCCCGAGTAGAAATCCACGTTCGGATAGAGCTTCTTCTCGACGAAATAATCGTCCTTGAGTGCGACTTCTTCAAGGCGCAGCGCGAGCTCGAACATCGGGTCGTTCTGGTCGCCAAGTTCAGCAAGTACCTCGTGGCACATCTTGCGAATCAGTTTGGCGCGCGGATCGAAGTTCTTGTAGACGCGATGACCGAAGCCCATCAGACGGAACGGATCGCTCTTGTCCTTGGCCTTGGCGACAAACTTCTCGATGTTGTCGATGCTGCCGATCTGGTTGAGCATGGTCAGTACGGCTTCGTTCGCGCCGCCGTGAGCAGGCCCCCACAGCGCGGAGATGCCTGCCGCAATTGCCGAGTAAGGATTGGTCCCGGAACTGCCTGCCAGACGCACTGTCGAGGTCGAGCAATTCTGTTCGTGGTCGGCGTGCAGAATGAACAGCAGGTCCAGCGCGCGGGCGGCCACCGGGTTGATCTCGTACTCCTCGGCCGGCACGGCAAAGAACATATGCAGCATGTTGCTGCAGTAATCGAGATGATTCTGCGGGTACATGAACGGCTGGCCCAGCGAGTGCTTGTAGGCAGCGGCGGCGATGGTGGGCAACTTGGCGATGATGCGATGGGCGAAGATGTCGATGTGTTTCGGATTCTTCAGATTCATCGTGTCGTGATAGAAGGCTGACATCGATGCCACGACACCCGAGACCATGGCCATGGGATGGGCGTTGTAGTGGAAACCGTTGAAGAATCGCAGCAGGCTTTCATGCAACATCGTGTGCATGCGCAGCGAGCGTTCGAAGCTGCTGAGCTCATCAGCGCTCGGCAGGCTGCCGTAGAGCAGCAGATAAGCGACCTCGACGAAGCTGGAGTGTTCGGCCAGCTGCTCGACGGGATAGCCGCGGTACAGCAACACGCCCTCGTCCCCATCGATGTAGGTAATCTTGCTTTCGCAGGCAGCGGTGGCTGCAAATCCCGGATCGTAGGTGAAGATGCCCTGATCGGAGTAGAGGCCGCCGATGTCCACCACCGAGGGGCCTAGCGTGGGCACACGCAGCGGCAGAGTTGCCTTGTCGCCAGTTTCCGGATTCAACAGCTGGTAGGTCTTGTTGGTCATGCACTCATCCTGCCCGTGGTGTTGTCGCAGCCGGTCCATCGGACCACTGCCCGAAATGATCGTGCTACCGGGAAGCTTGCCGCTGCGGGAAGCGGCAGATTATATGCTTGGCTGCGCATGGGCGCCAAAACTGCCAGCACCCTGGTCGCAAGCCCCGCATCCCAGACAAAACAAACCCGCCGGGCTCTGCAGCACGGCGGGTCTTGGTCGGCAATCGGAATGAACTTTCAGCCGCCCATGCCGTACTTGCGGCGAAACTTGTCGACGCGGCCGCCGGTGTCGACGATTTTCTGCTTGCCCGTGTAGAACGGGTGACACTGTGAACAGACCTCGACCTGCAGGTCACGCCCCATCGTGGAGCGAGTCTGGAACACGTTGCCGCAACTGCACGTCACGGTGATTTCTGTGTACTCGGGATGGATCTCGGCTTTCATGGCCCGCTGCCTGACTTGGGAGGCGCCGTTGGGCGGCTCCGTGATTGAAAAAGTCTCAAGGTAACCCTCAAGGTGGCGAAAATCCGCCGGCTCGATTGATGCCCGCGTGCCAAACAGGCTCCCAGCGGGCCCGCCATAATACACGGGCCGTGGTCTGGGTGGCAACTGGCGGGTTCTGGCGCGCCGCGCGGCAGTCCGGGGGCTGTACACAGCCGGAAACATATTCACAGATCCTGTGGATAACTCTGTGCACAAAGCCGCCACGAAGCGCTCAAGGGCGCATTGGCATTACGAATCTGCAAGATTGGCGAAATTTTGCTCAATACCGCTAAAGTCTTTTTATACAAAGGCTTACGGAAGCTATCGAAGCTGCATGCTTAACAGGATGCAAGTTTATGGCTGATTTCTCGGGATACGCGCCTGCTGTGCATAACGAGCGCGTCTGACGCACCCCGCGGGGCCTGTTGTCCGGTCATTCAGCGTCAGGCAGGAAGGCGGCCAGCACGCCATCCAGCTGAACATAACCCAGCTCCGTGGCGCGCCAGCGGCCATCGCACTTCTCCAGAAGGCCCTGATCCCGGGCCTGGGCCATGGTCTCGAGCAGCTTGAGCGGCGAAGTGCCGGTCGCCTGCTCCAGCGCCTGCTCACTGAAGCCCTCGCGCAGGCGCAGTGCGTTGAGCAGGAATTCGAACTGCCGGTCGGCGGGCCCCGGCCACGACGCCTGCACCCGCCGCGCCGCTGGCGCCTCGAGGTAGGCTCTGGGATGCGCGACCCGCCGTGTCCTGCGCACGCCCTGCGGCGTCGTCTGCTTGCCGTGAGCCCCTGCGCCGAGCCCGAGGTAATCACCGAAACGCCAGTAATTGAGGTTATGCCGGCACTCACGGCCGGGCCGGGACCACGCGGAGACCTCGTAGCGCGTGAAGCCCGATTCTCTCAGCAACGCTCTGGTGGCCTGTTCGATGTCACAGATCAGGTCTTCATCGGGCAGCGGCGGCGGGGCGTGGTGGAAGCGCGTATTGGGCTCGAGCGTGAGCTGGTAGTGGGACAGGTGCGCAGGCCCCAGTGACAGCGCGGCGCGCACATCGGCGCAGGCCTGCGCGACACTTTGCCGCGGCAACGCGTACATCAGGTCCAGGTTGAAATTATCAAACCCGCCGGCTACGGCTTCATCCACCGCCGCGAAAATCTCCGCCGGACCATGGATCCTGCCCAGCGTGCGCAGCTGGGCTGCGTCGAAGCTCTGCGCACCCAGGGACAGCCGGTTGACGCCGGCACGACGATAGTCCGCCAGCCTGCCCCGCTCGACGGTGCCGGGATTGACCTCCAGCGTGATCTCGCTGTCTTTTCGCAAGGGCAGACACGCCGCCAGGCCATCCAGCAGATCGCCGATGGCCCCGGCACTGAACAGGCTGGGCGTGCCGCCACCGAGGAAGACCGTCTCGATCGCACGTCCCGTGACCCACGCCGCATCAACAGCTGCGTCCTCGAGCAGCGCCTTGATGTAGGCCTGCTCGGGCAGCTCACCGCGCAGGCTGTGCGAGTTGAAGTCACAGTACGGACACTTCGACACGCACCAGGGCAGGTGAACATACAGCGCCAGCGGCAGCACATGTGCGACGGCAGGCGTTTCATGCGCCGTGTTCATCTCGATGCCAGCAGCCGGCCCAACGCCGCGAGGGCCTGGCCGCGATGGCTGATCGCGTTCTTTTGCTCCGGCGGCAGCTCGGCGGCAGTCAGGCCCAGTGCCGGCACCTCGAACACCGGATCGTAGCCGAAGCCCCGATGGCCACGCGGCGCGCGTGCGATGCGGCCGGCCCAGGTACCACGGGCGATCAGCGGGTCGGGATCATCGACCGACCGCAGCGCCACCAGCACGCACACAAAGTGCGCCAGGCGGGCCTCGTCAGGCAGCGCATGCAGCGCGTCGAGCAGGTGAGCGATATTGGCCGCATCATCGGCATTGGGCCCTGCATAGCGGGCCGAACGCACCCCCGGCGCGCCGTGCAGGCCAGCCACTACTAGGCCGGAGTCGTCGGCCAGCGCCGGCAGACCACTGGCGGCGGCGGCGCGGGCCTTGAGCAGCGCGTTCTCGACGAAGCTGCAGGCCGTCTCGTCGGCCTCTGCGAGTCCCAGTTCGCGCTGGGTGACAAGCTCGATTCCCAATGGCGCGAGCAGCGCGGCGAGTTCCCGGCGCTTGCCCTCGTTGGAGCTTGCAAGCACCCAGCGGGTGCCGCGGTTCACACCAGGGCCTCTCGCTGCGCCGTCATCACGCCGCGAATTCCCAGTATGGCCAGATCGAGCAGGGCATCGAGTTCGTCGCGACGCAGCGCATGGCCCTCGGCCGTACCCTGCACCTCGATGAAGCCGCCGGCTTCGTTCATGACCACGTTCATGTCGGTCTCCGCCGCCGCGTCCTCAGCGTAATCGAGATCGAGCACCGGTTGGCCTGAGAATATGCCCACCGAAATGGCCGCAATCTGGCCATGCACCGGATCGGTCTTGAGCCGGCCCGCACCCAGCAGTCCGGCCACTGCCAGGCGCAGCGCCACGTAGGCGCCGCTGATGGCCGCGGTGCGTGTGCCGCCATCGGCCTGCAACACGTCACAGTCCAGCGTGACGGTACGCTCGCCCAGTGCGCGCAAATCGACGGCCGCACGCAGCGAACGGCCGATCAGGCGCTGGATTTCCTGGGTGCGCCCGCCCTGGCTTCCACGCACGGCTTCGCGGGCATTACGGGTGTGCGTCGAACGCGGCAGCATCCCGTACTCCGCAGTCACCCAGCCCTGACCGGTGCCGCGCAACCAGGGCGGTGTGCGCTCCTCAACACTGGCCGTGCACAGCACGCGTGTGTCACCGAACTGCGCCAGCACCGAGCCCTCGGCATGGCTGGTGAATCCCGGGGTCAGGCGCACAAGGCGCAGCTCGTCGGCGGCGCGACCGCTTGGTCTCATGAAATCTCTCCCGGCTGTCCGCCGCAGGCACTGCGGCCAAGGTAAAACAGCCCTATTGTCGCAGGAATTGCGCCGGGCCGGCGCAGCAGGCTACCAGCGCAGCGCGACCGCCGAGGTATTGTCCGCATACGGCGCGGTCGCCTTGACCGCCTGGCGCCCCAGGCGCATCAGGCGTGCCTCGAGGGTGGCGGCCCCCGCGCCGGTGAGTTCACCGATCTGCGCATCAGTCAGGCCCGACCAGAACCCGTCAGAACAGGCCAGCAGCACATCGCCGGCGCGCAGTGGTCGCAGCCTCGAGATGCTCATCTCGGGCACGGCGGCATCCCCGCCGAGGCAGGACTCGACATAGTTGCGCATGGGATGGCGATGGACCTCGCTTTCGGCAATCAGACCCTGCTGCAACAGCAGTTCGACATGGCTGTGATCGCGGGTCCGCGCCAGCACCTGACCGTCGCGCAGCTGATAGACGCGACTGTCGCCCACATGCGCCCACCAGGCACCGTTGTCCTGGGCAATCGCCATGGCGCAGGTCGCCCTCGGGCGCACGTCCAGTGACACCGAGTGGCCCAGGCGCACGATATCGGCATGCGCGCGCCCCAGTGCCAGGTGCAGAAACCCCTGCGGATCGAGTAGCGGCTTGGGCGCTGCCATGAAGGCGCGCTTCACGACGGCCACCGCTGTTTCGGCAGCGCGGGCGCCTTCGCTGTGCCCGCCCATGCCATCGACGGCCATCATCAGCCAGACACCCTCGTGGCTGGCCAGGCAGACACGGTCCTGGTTGTCCTCGCGGTCACCGACCAGGCTCAGCGAGGCGGCCGTGTGGCCGGCGCCGCTGGCGGCATCGTCGGAGCCCGCAGCCGGGCTGTCCTTGCGTGTTTTCGACTGCATCAACGGTCCACTGTTTCGATAGGCCAGAGTGCGGCAGGCAGGGACCTGCGCCCGGTTGCCGCGAGACTACTAAAGCCCCGGCGGTGCTTCAGTGACGGCCGCCGCAGTTTATCTGCGTGACAGGGCGGAGCAAACAGCGTGCTGCTACACTTCCGCTCCCATTGCGAACGGGCCAGCGAAGCTACCTTAAATGATCCTGAGCATGACCGGTTATGCGCGCCACGAAACGACCGTGGGCGGCAACGTGCTGACGTGGGAGGCACGCAGCGTCAATCACCGCTTTCTGGAAATCTCCTTCAGATTGCCCGATGAGCTGCGCGGCCAGGAGCCGCGCTTCAAGGCCAGCGTGCAGGCCAGACTGGGGCGTGGCAAGGTCGACCTGGGCCTGAGACTCGCGCAGGCCCCGAGTGCGCCCGCGCCATTCATCGTGGATGAGGACCTGGTCATGCGTCTGCGCGAGGCGGCCGGCCGCATCGACTCGCTGACCGGCAGTGCCGGGGGACTTCGCGCCATCGATCTGCTGCGTTGGCCCGGTGTGCTACAGGAGCCGGCACCCCAGGTTGAGGGGCTGGCCGAGGCTGCCATGACGGCGCTTGCCACGACACTCGATGGCCTCGTGGAAGCCCGCAGCGCCGAAGGTCAGCGCCTGGCGGAAATGCTCGAGGCGCGTTGCGCGCAAATCCTGAGTCTGACCGAGCTTGTGAGCAAGCGACTGCCGCAGCTGCAAACCGAGCAGCTCGAGCGCATGCGCGCTCGCATAGCGCGCCTGGACGTCGACGTCGACGCAGGCCGGCTCGAGCAGGAAGTGGCGCTGATCACCAGCCGCATGGACGTGGCCGAGGAGCTCGACCGGCTGAACGCACATGTCGCCCAGCTGCGCGATGTGCTCAGGAAAAACGAACCGGTCGGCAGGCGCCTGGATTTCCTGATCCAGGAGCTCAACCGCGAGGCCAATACGCTGTCCTCCAAGTCCGTCGACATGGAAGTCACGCGCGCGGCCGTCGAGCTCAAGGTGCAGATCGAACAGATGCGTGAGCAGGTGCAGAATGTCGAGTAGCGGCAGCGACCGGAGCGCGTGATGGCACGCACGCCTGCCACGTCGCGGCCCGAGGGCAAGCTGTGGGTGATCTCGGCACCCTCCGGCGCGGGCAAGACCACGCTGGTGCGCGCACTGATGGCGCAGCGACCCCGGCTGCGTTTCTCTGTGTCGTACACGACCCGTCCGCAGCGCACCGGTGAAACCCACGGGCAGGACTATTTTTTCGTCGACGAGGCGCATTTTGTCGCGATGGTCGAGCGCGGCGAGTTTCTCGAACATGCCAACGTGTTCGGGCGCCGCTACGGCACCGCACAGGCGCAGGTCGAAGCCCTGATGCGCGCCGGCTTCGACGCGCTGCTGGAGATCGACTGGCAGGGCGCCCGGCAGGTACGCGAGCGCATGCCCGGGTGCCGCAGCATTTTCGTGCTGCCGCCGTCGCTCCACGAGCTCGAACGGCGGCTGCGGCATCGCGCCACTGACGAAGAAACGGTGATCAGGCGCAGGCTTGCCGAGGCCCGGGAAGACATCACGCACTGGGCCGAGTTCGATTTCGTGATCATCAATGATCAGCTCGAGGTCGCCCTGGCCAGCCTGCTGGAGATCATCGACGGCCAGGGCGCGCAGGTGGCCAGCACATACCCGGAGCATGCGGCTCGCATCCGCACTCTGGTCGCGGACTGACCTCAGGAACCCGGACGCGCACTTGCTGGCTGCGAGCCGGGCTTTGGATTACACTACCTGATCGGTTTGAAACTTTGAGCGTGGCGGCGAACCTGGGACATCCGGGGCCCGCCCGCAGGATCCAGGTTGCCCATGGCCCGCATTACCGTCGAAGACTGCGTCGAGAGAATTCCCAATATGTTCGAGCTGGTGCTCGTCGCCTCCAAGCGCGCCCGCAGGCTCGCCAATGGTGCCGAGGCACTGGTGCCCTGGGAGAACGACAAGCCCACGGTCGTGGCCCTGCGTGAAATCGCCGAGGGTCTGGTGACCCCGGAGATTCTGACCGAGGCAGATCGCAGCGTCGATGAACTGCTCGAGCAGCAGGCCAACCAGGAATTTGCCGGTGGCATGCTGGGCGGTGGCTTCGGCGAGCGCGGCGACGACGAGCGCGGCATCTCTATCGGAGATTGAGGCGCAGCGCGGGGATCCTTCATTACAGGCTTACGCGAGGCAACAGCTCCCGTGAAACAGTCGGTCTCACTGCTGGGCAGATTGCCCGTAGGCCGGCGCGCAACGGGCATCAACGAGCTGGTCTCCCAGCTCTACACCTATCTGCCTCAATCCGACGTGGAGCGCGTACTCGCTGCCTACGAGTTCAGTGCATCTGCCCACGAGGGTCAGAAGCGCAAGAGCGGCGAGCCTTACATCTCCCACCCTGTCGCGGTCGCGCGCATTCTTGCCGACCTGCATCTGGATGCCGGCACCCTGATCGCGGCACTTCTGCACGACGTCATTGAGGATACCCCCACCGCGCGCGGCCAGCTGGCCGGACTGTTCGGCGAGGAGGTGGCAGCCCTTGTCGACGGCGTCAGCAAACTCGACCAGATCCAGTTCCGCAGCCGCGCCGAGGCCCAGGCCGAGTCGTTCCGCAAGATGCTGCTGGCGATGGTCGAGGATATCCGGGTGATCCTCGTCAAGCTGGCCGATCGCCTCCACAACATGCGCACGCTTGGCTCGATGCCGCCCGACAAGCAGCGACGGATCGCGCGCGAGACGCTGGACATCTACGCGCCGATCGCCAATCGCTTAGGGATAAACAAGATCCGCCTGGAACTCGAGGACCTGGGGTTCCGCTCACTCTACCCGCGCCGCTTCGCGGTGCTCGAACGCGCCCTCAAGCGCGCCACCGGCAATCAGAAATCCTTCCTGAAGAAAATCGCCGTGCGCCTGGACAAGGCCCTGTCGGAGGCGAAGATCGAGGCCCGCATCATCAGCCGCGAAAAGCACCTGTTCAGCGTGTATCGGAAGATGCGCGACAAGGGCCGTGCGCTGTCCGAGATTGCCGACGTCTACGGGTTCCGCATCACGGTTGAGGACATCGACACCTGCTACCGCGTACTTGGGGTCGTCCACCGCCTCTACAAGCCCATGCCGGGCCGTTTCAAGGACTACGTGGCCATTCCGCGTGTAAATGGCTACCAGTCGCTGCACACGACACTGTTCGGTCCCAACGGCGTGCCGCTGGAGGTGCAGATCCGCACCCACGACATGGACCGCGTTGCCGAATCCGGCATCGCCTCGCACTGGCAGTACAAGTCCGTCGACCAGAAGGTCTATGCGCCGCAGGCGCGTGCGCGCGAATGGCTCTCCAGCCTGATGGAGATGCAGAAGACCGCCAACTCCGAGGAGTTCCTGGAAAGCGTGCGGGTGGACCTGTTTCCCGACAAGGTCTACGTGTTCACCCCCAAGGGCGACATCCTGCGCCTGCCGCGAGGCGCCACCACCGTGGATTTCGCCTACGCTGTGCACACCGATGTCGGCAATCGCTGTGTCGCCGCAAAGGTGGATCGTCGGCTGGTGCCGCTGCGCACCGTGCTGCGCAACGGCCAGGCCGTGGAAATCATCACCGCCCGCGGCGCCCAACCCAATCCGAACTGGGTCAATTTCGTGTCCACGGCGAAGGCGCGTGCCGCCATTCGCCAGCACCTCAAGAATCTCAAGCGCAGCGAAGCCGGCGATCTCGGCAAGCGGCTGCTCGACCAGGCCCTGTCGGAGTTCGGCACCTCGGTGCGCAAGGTCGGGCGCGCGCAGTTGCAGTCGACGCTGGACGAACTGGGCCTGAACAACGGCAGCGAGCTGTACGAGCAGCTCGGTCTCGGCGAGCGGCTGGCGCCGCTGGTTGCGCGCATGCTGGTCAATCAGCAGCTTCCAGACGGCCAGGAGGCCGACGAGCAGGATGCCGACGGCGAACGCCCGGCGCGCCGCCCGCTGCCGCCTCTGGCGATTGCCGGCACCGAGGGCATGGTCGTGAGTTATGCACGCTGCTGCTTTCCCATTCCCGGTGACGACATTATGGGCCACCTCTCGGCAGGCCGCGGCGTGGTCATCCATCGCAACAGCTGTGGCAATCTCGCGGAGTTCCGCAAGCAGCCGAACAAGTGGATCACGGTGACCTGGAAGAATCAGGTCAGCGGGGACTTCAACGTCGAAGTCATCGTCGACGTGATCAACCGCGTAGGTGTGCTGGCAGCCGTGGCCAGCAACATCGCCGGCTCGCGCACCAATATCGAGCACGTTTCCGTCGTTGAACGCGACGGCGATGTCTCCGCGCTGGTATTCATGCTTCAGGTGGCTGATCGCATCCACCTTGCACGCGTGATTCGCAGCATCCGCGGCATGCCCGACGTGCTGAAAGTCAGCCGCAGCGCCGGGCGCGCGCGACAGCGCGGCGGTGCCGCCCGGGAAGAGGCCGAATAGGCCGCCAGCGCCGACTTCCGCTTATCGAGACTACGAAAGGATTCAAGCCGACATGCGACAGATCATCACAACCGCCGATGCGCCCGCCGCCGTAGGCACCTACAGCCAGGCTGTCAGGGTAGGCGATACGGTCTATCTTTCCGGGCAGATCCCGCTGGATCCGGCCACCATGGAGCTGGTAGACAGCTCGCCCGAGGACATGATCCGGCGCGTGTTCGACAACCTGGCGGCGGTCTGCAAGGCCGCCGGCGGCAACCTGCAGGACATCGTCAAACTCAACGTCTTTCTCACCGACCTGGGCTGGTTCGGCCAGGTCAACGAGATCATGGCGCAGTATTTCAAGGCACCCTATCCGGCCCGTGCGGCCGTGGGTGTGGCCAGTCTGCCCAAGGGCGCGCAGGTCGAAATGGAAGCCGTCATGGTACTGGGCAGCAGCCACGGCGGATGACCGATGGCGGTCTGAGCCAGCCAGTGACGGCGCTGCGTGGCGTCGGCCCGCAGCTGGCACAGCGCCTGGCCCGACTGGGCGTCGAGCGGATCGCCGACCTGCTGTTCGTGTTGCCGCTGCGCTATGAGGACCGCACCAGGATCTCACCGATCGGCAGCCTGCAGCCGGGCATGCGCGCGGTGGTCGAAGGCGAGATCCAGCTGGTGGAAACCGTGCTGCGGCGGCGGCGGCAACTGCTGTTGCGCGTATCTGACGGCACGGGCAGCGTGCTGCTGCGCTTTTTCCATTTTTCCGGCCAGCAGGCCGCGGCCCTGCGCCGCGGCACGCGGCTGCGACTTTACGGAGAGCTGCGCCGAGGCAGCGCCGGCCTGGAGATCGTGCACCCGGAATATCGCAGCGTGCGTGTCGATGAACCACTGGTCGATGACCGCCTGACGCCGATCTATCCGCTGACCGAAGGAGTCACCCAGGGGCGCCTGCGAGCGCTGGTCGACGAGGCCCTGCGGCGCCTGCAGCTGACACCCCCCGAGGACTTGCTGGGGCCGCTGCTGGAAGCAGGTCTGCCAGGCCTGGTCGAGGCCCTGATGCTGCTGCACCGTCCGCCACCGGATGTGGCACTGGAGACGCTCGAGGCAGGGCGCCATCCGGCCCAGCGTCGCCTGGCGCTGGAGGAATTGCTGGCGCATCACCTGAGCATGCGGCTGCGCCGGGAGGCCCAACGCAGCGGCCAGGCGACGCGGCTGATGCCTGACGGCGAGCTGGTGCGACGCTTCCTCGGCGCGCTGCCGTTCGAGCTGACCGCCGCCCAGCGGCGCGTCCTTGACGAGATCGGCCGCGACCTTGAGCTCACCGTGCCGATGCTGCGTCTGGTGCAGGGCGATGTCGGCTCCGGTAAGACCGTGGTGGCGGCGGCGGCGGCCCTGGCGGCAATCGAGGCCGGCAGACAGGCGGCGATCATGGCGCCGACGGAGCTGCTGGCCGAACAGCATTTCCGAAATTTTGACCAGTGGCTGAGCGCGCTTGCCGTGCCGATCGTGTGGTTGACGGGATCGGTAAAGGGGCGGCGCCGTGCCGAGGCCGAGGCCATGCTCGCATCGGATACGCCAGTGGTGGCCGTGGGCACCCACGCGCTGTTCCAGGAAGGCGTGCACTTCGGCGCGCTGGCACTGGTGATCGTTGACGAGCAGCACCGCTTCGGTGTGCACCAGCGCCTGGCGCTGCGCGAGAAGGGCACGGTGCAGCACGGCCATCAGCCCCATCAGTTGATCATGACCGCAACACCGATACCGCGCACACTGGCCATGACGGCCTATGCCGACCTTGACACGTCGGTGATCGATGAGCTGCCGCCGGGCCGCACGCCTGTGCGCACGGTGGTGATGCCCGACTCGCGCCGCCAGGACATCGTGCGCCGGGTGCACGAGGCCTGCGCGGCCGGCCGACAGGCCTACTGGGTGTGTCCGCTGATCGACGAATCGGACACCCTTGAAGCCCAGGCAGCCGCCGAGTTGCATGCCTCACTCACCCAGGCCCTGCCGGGCCTGCGCATCGGCCTGGTGCACGGACGACTTCGTGCCGCCGAGAAAGACGCGGTCATGCAACGCTTCAAGTCGGGCGGCTTCGACCTGCTGGTAGCGACCACGGTCATCGAGGTTGGCGTGGATGTGCCCCGTGCCAGCCTGATGATCATCGAAAACGCCGAGCGCATGGGCCTGTCGCAGCTGCACCAGTTGCGCGGCCGGGTCGGGCGGGGCAGTGACGAAAGCTCCTGCGTGCTGCTGTATCGCGCACCGCTGTCGGCCTTGGCGCGCCGGCGTCTCGCGGTGATGCGCGACACCAGCGACGGCTTCGAGATCGCCCGCCACGATCTGGAACTGCGCGGACCCGGCGAGCTGCTGGGCACTCGCCAGACCGGTCTTGCGCAGATGCGCGTGGCCGACCTCGCGCGCGACGCCGACCTGCTGCCGCTGGTTCAGCGCACTGCGGCCCGCGTGGAGCTGGACGCGCCGCGTCGCGACGCCCTGATACGCCGCTGGATTGGCGCGGCCGCACGCTATGGGGGCGTATGAGCCGCTGCGTGGTGCGATGCGCCGGGCGCTCCCGCACTGGCAGCGCCGATTGGCAGCCTACCGGGCCGACTGGCTACAATCTCCGCCCTCCGGCCCCACAGGCATAAGGCCCGCATGAATTCGGTGTTCTCCCAGACCAGCGCAGCCCTGCCCGCGCACTGGATCGATGCCCAGGCATTGGCGCAGTCCGACGTCCCGACCCAGGTACTGCGCTGGCTGCGGTGGCAGGGCCTGCTGACCGAGGCGTTGCGCACGGCGTGCGGGGCGGGTTTCCGCCTGCAGGTGCTGCGCCAGGTGAGCACGCAGCTGGACGAGACAGCGCGCATCCTGCTGGATGTGGCCGATGATCAGGCGCTGTGCCGCGAAATCGTCATGGGGGATCAGGCCCACAGTTACGTATTTGCCCGCACGCTGTTGCCGGCGACGACGCTGTCCGCGCACCCCTGGCTGGCAACGCTGGGTGAGGCCTCCTTGGGCGAGCGGCTGCAGGCCGTCGAGGGACTCTCGCGTGAGGCCTTCGAGTATGCGCGGCTGGCGCCCGGGGATGCGCTGCTCGATGGCCTGGTGCCGCCCACCCGGCAGCTGGTCTGGGCACGGCGCTCGGTGTTCCGCCTCAGCGGCGGCCCGCTGTGCGTATTCGAGGCATTCCTGCCGGACGTCGTCAGCTGCCCCATCCCCGCGGGCGCATGAGCGCGCTGCCGCTGACCACCGTCGGACGCCAGCTGCTGGCCTATGCACGGCTGCTGCGCCTGCATGCGCCTATCGGTATCTGGCTGCTGATGTGGCCCACGCTGTGGGCATTGTGGCTGGCGGGCGAGGGCCGACCGGACGCGCAGGTGTTTACGGTGTTCGTGCTCGGCGTCGTGCTGATGCGCTCGGCGGGGTGTGCGATCAACGACTTTGCCGACCGGCGGCTCGACGGCCATGTGCGCCGCACCCGGCAGCGCCCACTGGCCAGCGGCCAGGTGTCGCCGGCCGAGGCGCTGGTGCTGTTCGCCGGCCTGTCGCTGATCGCGCTGGGGCTGGTACTGACGATGAACCGGCTCACCCAGGGCCTGGCGCTGGTGGCTGCCCTGCTGACCATCGTCTATCCGTTTACCAAGCGCTACCTGTCCACGCCGCAGTTCGTGCTCGGCATGGCCTTCGGCTGGAGTGTGCCGATGGCTTTTGCCGCCCAGACGGGGGCTGTGCCGCAACTGGCCTGGCTGCTGTTCTGCGCGGTGATTCTCTGGGCGGTGATTTACGACACGATGTACGGGATGGTCGACCGCGAGGATGATCTCAAGCTGGGCCTGAAGTCCACGGCCATCCTGTTCGGTGACGCCGATCGCGCGATTCTGGGCGCGCTGCAGCTGACGCTGCTGCTCACGCTGTACCTGGTGGGCGAACGCGCAGGCCTGGGCGGCTGGTACCAGCTTGGGCTGCTGGCAGCCGGCTGCTCGGCCGCCTGGCAGCAGTGGCTGATCCGTGAACGCCATCCCCAGGGCTGCTTCCAGGCATTTCAGAACAATCACATCTTCGGCGCCGCGATCTTCGCCGGCATTGCGCTTCATTACACGTTCACCCCGCTGGCCTGAGACGCCAAGCCTCACGCGCGCGCCACAGCGCACACGCTCAGCGACGCCGCGCCCGCTGCCAAGGCCGCCTCCGCCATGGCCGCCAGCGTCGCGCCGGTGGTCACGACATCATCAACCAGCAGCACGCGCCGACCGTGAATCCAGCGCGGGGATACCGCGAAGGCACCAGTGAGGTTCTGCCGTCGGGCGGCGGCTGGCAGGCCGGTCTGCGCCGGGGTGGCGCGCACCCGCCGCGCAGCCTCTGCACACAGCCCCAGGCCGTGGCGGCTGGCAATGCGTGCCGCCAGTTCCTGGGCCTGGTTGAAGCCCCGCAGCGCCAACCGGGCCGGGTGCAGCGGCACGGGCATGACCAGTTCGGCGCAGTCGGCCGGCACATGGTCGGCCAGCAGTTCGCCGAGCGCGCAGGCCCAGGACAGGCGGCGGGAGAACTTCATGCCGATGACCAGCCCATCGACCGGCCAGGCATAGCGCCAGGGGATCCAGGCCCTGTCCCACGGCGGTGCATCAGCTCGACAACAGCCGGCCGGCAACGGGCGGCCGGCCGGCAGCTCATCGCCGCAGCGTGGGCAGGCGCGTCGCGGGCCCGGCAAGCCGCGTCGGCACGGCGTGCAGAAGAAACGGTTGCCTGCCGGCTGCCTGCACAGCACGCATTCGCGGGGCCAGAGCCGGCGCAGCAGGGCAGCCCTGTCAACCATAACTAGCCTTTTCGGGTTGACAGGCATCGAGGTCCCCGCGAATACTCCTGCCCCGAGCATCACCTTCGGGAGCACAAGATTTGAAGCACGCAAAGCACGCGGTTGTCGTTGATTCGCCAGCCCAGCGCGGTCCGCGGCATGACTGGTCGGCGACGCAAGTCCTCGATTTGTTCGAGCTGCCGTTCATCGAGCTGCTTGATCGTGCCCGCGCCATCCACCGCGAGACCTTTCCCGTCGGCGACATGCAGATCAGCACCCTGCTGTCGATCAAGACAGGCGCCTGCCCCGAGGACTGCGCCTACTGTCCCCAGAGCGTGCATTTCGACACCGGCCTGAACCCCGAACGCCTCGCGCCGCTCGAGGAGGTGCTCAGCGCGGCGCGCGCCGCGCAGGCACATGGCGCCACCCGCTTCTGCATGGGGGCGGCCTACCGCTCACCGAGGCCTGCCCAGCTCAAGGCTATCGCCGAGATGGTGCGTGAGGTCAAGGCGCTGGGGCTGGAGACCTGCGCAACCCTGGGCATGCTCACTGGCGAACAGGCCCGAACACTCAAGGACGCGGGCCTGGATTACTACAATCACAATCTCGATACCTCCGAGCGCTATTACGCCGAGATCATCACCACACGCAGCTACGCAGACCGTCTGGATACGCTCGCGCAGGTGCGCGGGGCGGGCCTTAAGGTGTGCTGCGGCGGTATTGTCGGCATGGGCGAGACGCGCGCGGATCGCGCCGAACTGCTGCGCACGCTGGCGAACCTCGATACCCACCCCGAGAGTGTCCCCATCAACCACCTGGTGCGGGTGCCGGGCACGCCGCTGGCCGATGCCCCCGCCCTGGATCCGCTGGAGTTCGTGCGCACCGTCGCGGTGGCGCGAATCCTGATGCCTGGCAGCCGCATAAGGCTCTCCGCCGGGCGCACCGACATGAGCGATGAGACCCAGGCCCTGGCCTTTCTCGCCGGTGCCAACTCGATCTTCTATGGTGACCGGCTGCTGACCACGCCCAACCCCGAGGCCGACCGTGACATGCAGCTGCTGGCGCGGCTTGGCATCGAACCCGCCCGCGCCGAGGTCACGCAGCCAGCCTGACCTGATGGGGTGACCGGCTTTGGGTAAGCTGGCGATATGGAGACCAACGCCAGCGGCTTGCCACAGCACCTGCGCCCCGACATCAGGCGCGTCAGGCGCGGATTTGATCGCAGGGCCGCAAGCTTCGAGCAGCAGGCCTTCATCGAACCGGCACTGCGCCAGCGTCTGCTTGAACGCCTCGCGCTGATCACACTGACGCCTGAGCGCATCCTCGACCTGGGCTGCGGCACAGGCCAGGCGGCGTTTGCGCTGGCCGGGAAATACCGTCGTGCGCAGGTGTTCGCGGCAGACCTGTCGCCGGCGATGCTCGCCCAGTGCGCACGCCGCCGGCCCTGGCGATTGCGCCGGCGTGTGCATGCGCTGTGCTGTGATGCCGGCGCGCTGCCGTTGCGCCGCGGCCGCGTCGACCTGGGGTTGTGCAAACTGATGCTGCACTTGCACCCGGACCCAGCGGCGGTGGTCGCGCCGTGTCGCCGCGTGCTGCGGCCGGGCGGCCTGCTGCTGTTCAACACCTTCGGCCCGGATACGCTGCGTGAGCTTCGCAGCGCCTGGCGCCAAGTGGACACTCATGCCCACGTGAACCTGTTCATGGACATGCACGACCTCGGCGATGCGCTGCAGCGCGCCGGGCTGGGCGCGCCGGTGATGGACGTGGAGACGCTGACGGTGACCCATGAACAGCCTGAGGCGATGTGGCGTGATCTGCGTGCCACCTGCGCGGGCAATACGCTGGAGGGGCGGCCTAGAGGGCTGACGGGGCGCGCGCGGCACACCCGGCTGCTCGCCGCCCTGGAGGCGCAGCGCCGTGAAGCGCGCCTGCCGACCACGCTCGAGGTCGTCTACGGACACGCCTGGGGCCAGCCCGAGCCACCGGCGTCGCGTCCGGGCGAGGTGCGCATCCCGCTGTCGAGCCTGCGTCGGGGCGCCCGTTCGACACCCGACTGAAGCATCCACGCCGCCGCCGCGCGCCACCTGTCGGTCGACCTGCAGAGCGTACCCTAACGGCTTGTTTGCCCAGTGGTTAAGCTTGAGAACAGGCGTTGCAAGCCGGTCACCGGTCACGTAGATTTCCATGACCCATGCGTCATCGCCTGGGGAGTCGATGACCTACGTGCTCCACGACAAAAGGAATTTGTCCGTGCACCGCATAGAGCTCAGCCCCAACGGCTCGCTGACCTGGCAGTCGGCAGCTATTTTCTTTGGCTCCATCGCCGCTGCATCATTGTTCATTGCGCTGATCTTCCTGGCCCAGGGATACTGGCCTGTACTGCCGTTCGCGGGCCTTGAACTTGCCCTGCTCGGCTGGGCGCTGTGGTACAGCATGCGCAAATCCCGCCAGCGCGACACCATCGTGCTGGAAGACCAGCGCGTCGTGGTGGAAAAGCATCGGATGCATTCCCGCCAGCGCATGGAGTTTCCCCGTTTCTGGACTCAGGTCAGGCTGGAGCCTGCAGTCCACCGCCATCACCCAAGCCGACTGCTGATCCGGGCACACGGACGGGGCTGCGAGATCGGTGACTTCCTGACCGACGATGAACGCGAGAGCCTGCGGCTGCGCCTGGCGGAATTGCTGGCGGCAAACCCGGTTCTTGTCGACGGCAAGGACACGACGCTTTGATATACAATGCCGGCCCCGAGGCGTCCGCCGGGCGCACGGGGTTCCCGTTTTTATGGGCGGCTGCGGCTGCCTGAGATCATTGCAGCAGAGAGTATCCATGAGGAAGCAGACCCGCTCCCGCCCAGGTATCGCCGCCGCGCTGGCCAGCATGGCAGCCATCTTCATGCCCGCCCTGGCGCGCGCCAACGACTGGGCGTTGAACATGCCCATCGGCGTGACCGACATCAGCGCGGAGGTCTACCGCCTGCACATGCTGATCCTGTGGATCTGCGTGGTCATCGGCATCGTCGTATTCGGTGCCATGCTGTATGCCATCGTCAATCACCGAAAATCGCGCGGCGTTGTGCCGGCCAAGTTTTCCCACAGCACGCGCGTGGAGATCATCTGGACCGTGATCCCGGTGCTGATCCTGATCGGCATGGCGCTGCCCGCCACCGAAACCCTGGTGAAGATGGAAGATACCAGTGGTTCGGATATGACCATCAAGGTCACCGGCTATCAGTGGCTCTGGGAATACGACTATCTCGACGAAGACATACGCTTTTTCAGCCGGCTGGATGCGGAAAGTGATCGCGCACGCCAGCTGGGCTCGGGCATCGACCCGTTTACGGTCGAAAACTACCTGCTTGAAGTCGACAACCGCATGGTCGTGCCGGTAGATGCCAAGGTGCGCCTGCTGCTGACGGCCGGTGACGTGATCCACGCCTGGTGGATTCCCGACTTCGCCGTCAAGAAGGATGCGATTCCCGGCTTCATCAATGAAGTCTGGTTCCAGGCCAACGAGATCGGTGTATACCGTGGCCAGTGTGCCGAACTGTGCGGCCGTGACCACGCCTTCATGCCGATCGTGGTCGATGTCAGGAGCCAGGAGGACTACCAGGCCTGGCTGGCCGAGCAGCGCGGCGATGTGGCCGATCGACCGGTGGCCGCGGCAGAGCTCTAACCTCACCGACGCCACCGAACGCGAACACGCAATTCTAGGGATGGATACTGCCCGACCGGCCAGCAAGCGCCGGTGGGTCAACGGAGAACCTTGCGATGAGTGACACCGCCACGCACACCGCCGATCACGACGACCACCATGACACCCCCAAGGGCATCATGCGTTGGCTGACAACGACCAACCATAAGGACATCGGGACGCTGTACCTGCTGTTCGCGCTGCTGATGTTCTTCGTCGGCGGCTCCATGGCATTGATCATCCGCCTGGAACTTTTTCAGCCCGGCCTGCAGTACGTCAATCCGGAATTCTTCAACCAGATGACGACCATGCATGCGCTGATCATGATCTTCGGCGCGGTCATGCCGGCGTTCGTGGGCCTTGCGAACTGGATGATCCCGCTGCAGATCGGCGCGCCCGACATGGCGCTGCCGCGCATGAACAATTTCTCATTCTGGATCCTGCCGTTCGCCTTCACGCTGCTGCTCTCCACGCTGTTCATGCCAGGCGGCGGGCCGGCCGGCGGCTGGACACTGTATCCGCCACTGGTGCAGCAAACCGGTGACGCGCTGCCGTTCGTGATTCTTGCCATCCACTTGATGGGTATCTCGTCGATCATGGGCGCGATCAACGTGATCGTGACCATCATGAACATGCGCGCACCCGGCATGACGCTGCTGAAGATGCCACTGTTCGTCTGGACCTGGCTGATCACCGCCTACCTGCTGATCGCGGTCATGCCGGTGCTCGCCGGAGCGGTGACCATGCTGCTCACCGACCAGTTCTTCGGCACGACGTTCTTCCATGCCGCCGGCGGCGGTGATCCGGTGATGTTCCAGCATATTTTCTGGTTCTTCGGGCATCCCGAGGTCTACATCATGATCCTGCCGGCCTTCGGCATCGTCTCGGAGATCATCCCGACCTTTGCGCGCAAGCCGCTGTTCGGCTACGACGCCATGGTCTATGCCACGGCGTCGATTGCGTTCCTGTCGTTCATCGTCTGGGCGCACCACATGTTCACGGTGGGCATGCCGCTGGCCGGCCAGCTGTTCTTCATGTTCGCCACCATGCTGATCGCGGTGCCGACAGGCGTGAAGGTATTCAACTGGACGGCCACGATGTGGCGCGGGGCAATGACCTTCGAAACGCCGATGCTGTTCGCACTCGCTTTTCTTTTCCTGTTCACGATCGGCGGGTTCTCGGGGCTGATGCTCTCCATCGTGCCGGCCGACTACCAGTACCATGACTCCTACTTCGTGGTGGCGCATTTCCACTACGTGCTGGTGCCGGGTTCGGTGTTTGCGATCATGGCCGGCGTTTATTACTGGCTGCCGAAGTGGACCGGTCACATGTATGACGAAACACTCGGCAAGATTCACTTCTGGCTGTCGGTCATCGGCGTCAACGTGACCTTCTTCCCGCAGCATTTTCTCGGGCTCGCCGGCATGCCCAGGCGCATTCCCGACTACGCCACGCAGTTTACGAACTTCAACATGATGTCGAGCATCGGCGCGTTCATCTTCGGACTCTCGCAGTTGATGTTCGTCTACATCATCTTCAAGACGATCCGCGGCGGCGCCAAGGCCAGCGCGGAAGTCTGGGAGTCGCCAACGGGGCTGGAGTGGACCGTGCCGTCACCGGCACCGCACCACACCTTCGATGAGGCGCCGCAGGTCAAGTGATGGCCGCAGGCTCGCAGCGGCGCCGCCGAATCATCGCCAGCGCCTTGATACTCGGGGGCGTTGCCGTTGCCTTCTATATCACTTTCATCGTGATGGCAGTGACGCGCGCGTGACACAGAGGGTATGTCAATGAGTGAACAGGTGAAAGCCAATACGAAGAACCGTGGCCTGATCGGCAGATTGCTGCTGATGGCCGGGGGCATGTTCGTGTTCGGCTTCGCACTGGTACCGCTCTACGACGCCTTCTGCGAGGTCACCGGCCTGGGTGGGCGCACCAATACTGAAGCCGCCGTGGTCACCGAGCGACCCGATGAGTCGAGAACCGTGACGGTGGAGTTCGTCGCCTCATTGGGCGGCTTCGCGCCCTGGGACTTCGAACCTTCGGTAAGGTCGATGCAGGTGCACCCGGGCAGGCTCTATCAGACCCATTACGTCGCGCGCAATCGCAGCAGTGGCCGGCTTATGGGTCATGCCGTACCCAGCGTTGCGCCCGGCTCGGCGGCGCGACACTTCCAGAAGACAGAGTGTTTCTGCTTCACGCCCCAGGAATTCCTGCCCGAAGAAGAGCGCGACATGCCGGTGGTGTTCATCATCGACCCCGAGCTGCCGGGACATGTTGATCGGGTTACGCTCTCGTATACGTTTTTTGCAGGCCAGACGGTGGCTGGCCTTGATCGATAAGAAACAGACAAGATAAGGAATGAAAATCCCGATGGCGCACGCAACAGGCAAGTATTACGTTCCGCATGGCAGCTGGTGGCCGATCATCGGCTCGGTCGGGCTGTTCGCACTCATGCTCGGCTCGGCCAACGCGCTCAATGGCTCCGGCGGCACATGGCCGGCGTTGCTGGGCCTGGCAATCGTGCTGTTCATGTTCTACGGCTGGTTTGCCGAGGTTGTTCGCGAAAGCGTCGCCGGCTATTACAGCGCGCAGGTGGATCGCTCGTTCCGCCAAGGCATGATCTGGTTCATCTTCTCCGAGGTCATGTTCTTTGCTGCGTTCTTCGGTGCGCTGTTCTATGCCCGGGCATTGTCGGTGCCCTGGCTGGGCGGCGAGGGCGTGGGGTTTTTCACGAACCTGCTGCTTTGGGAAGGTTTCGAGCCCACCTGGCCGACCGATGGACCTGCCGGCGTTGGCGGAGACTTCACCGCAATCGGGCCCTGGGGTTTGCCGGCCATCAATACCGCGATCCTGCTGACCTCGGGTGTGACGCTGACCATCGCCCACCATGCGCTTCGCGACAACCATCGCGGAATCCTGATCGGCTTTCTCGCGGCCACGTGGCTGCTGGGGCTGATTTTCGTAGGCCTTCAGGCTTACGAATACGTTGAACTCTACCAGGACTACAACCTGCGGCTGGACACCGGCATCTACGGCTCGACGTTCTTCATGCTCACCGGCTTTCATGGCTTCCATGTCACGCTTGGGGCGATCATGTTGATCGTCGTCTGGCTGCGCTGCCTGCGCGGACATTTCACACCGAAGCAGCATTTCGCCTTCGAGGCCACAGCCTGGTACTGGCACTTTGTCGACGTGGTGTGGCTGGGCCTGTATGTGTTCGTCTACTGGTTCTAGAGGGCGTCGGGGAAGGATGCCGCACGACACGCGGCTGCCGTAATGAAAAAGGCGCAGTCACTGCGCCTTTTTCGTCGAAGCACCGCCGCAAACAGCGAGCACCAGTGGCGCTCAGCCAAGCCCCTGGGGTTGCAGGGCACCGGTCATCCACGCCGCGAACAGTGTCGCGAACAGCAGCACCGACAGTGTGATGCGCACCGTCAGCGCGTTGACCATTTTCTTTGAATCACTGCCACGAACCAGGTGGAACAGGCCGAGACCCAGACTCACGATGATGGCCGCCAGCAGCAGCAGGATAACAAGTTTCATGCACAGCCCAGCTGATGAAAGATCGTAATTATAGCGCGCTGACCGCTGGCCTGGCGCGCCCGCCCTGGTGGGCCACAGCGGCCACGCTCGCGGCCCTTGCGCTGTTCATCGGCCTGGGTGCATGGCAGCTGGATCGCGCGGCGGAAAAGCGCGCACTGCTGGCCCAGTCGGCTGCCGAAGACGCCCTTGACGTCTCCACCACGTTGCCGGCCCGTGACGCGCCCGCAGAGGAGTGGCTGTTCCAGCAGGTGGCGCTGACCGGGCAATACGAGACGGACCGGCAGATTTTGCTGGATAATATGACCCAGGACGGGCGTGTGGGCTACCAGGTGCTCACGCCGCTGCGGCTCGCCCACGACGGATCGCTGGTGCTGATCAATCGGGGCTGGATCGAGGCCGAAGGGCCGCGCGCGCAGCTGCCAGAGCTTGACGTCGCGCAGACGCAGCGCCGCGTGACAGGGCGACTCAATCATCTGCCCCGTCCGGGGCTGCGCCTGGGTCAGGACGACCCCGGCGCAACAGATGATCCATGGCCGCGCCGCTTTCTGTACCCGGAGCGCGAAACGCTTGAGGCGGCACTGGGCGAGGCGCTGCCGCCGTTCCAGGTGCAGCTCTCGGCGCAGGCGCCCGATGGCTTCAGCCGCCAGTGGACGCTCGTGAACATGCCCCCGGAGCGGCATGTCGGCTACGCGGTCCAGTGGTTCGCGTTCGCGGTGGTGTTGCTGATCATTTATTACTTGCTGGGCATGAGACGTGGACGAAAAGACCATCAGGACTGAATCAACCGGGCATCGCTGGAAGCTGGTGTTACTGGCGGCGCTGTTTTTCGTGCCGCTGGGCATCTCGTTCTACTGGTATTACGGGCTGGATTCCGTGCGTCCCGCCGCCAGTGTGCAGAAGGGTGAGCTGATTGTGCCCGCACGCCCGCTGCCACAGCTGGAGTTGCCGCTGGCCCACGGCGGCATGACCGCCGCCGACTTTCTGGAACGCACCTGGACGCTGGTGTACCTGGCCGAAGGTCCGTGTGACAACCAGTGCCGCGACCGACTGGCGGAGTTGCGCCAGCTGCGACTGGCGCTGGGACGCGACCGCAATCGCGTGGGCGGCGTGCTGCTCTATAGCGGCGAGGCGCCGGATCTGGAATGGCTGAGCCGCGAGCACGCCGGGCTGATTGCTGCATCGGTGGACGGCGCCGAGGCCAGGACAGGCCTGCTGCCGAGATTCGGCGGTGAACCCGATGCACCGGAGGCACTGCTGCGCGCCGAGCGGGTCTACATCGTCGACCCGAACGGCAACCTCATGATGCGCTATGACGCAGGGACTGCGCTCAAGGACATCCATGAGGATCTGAAACGCCTGCTGCGTCTTTCAAGGATAGGATGAACGCCATGCGCAATTCGTTTTACACGCTCGCAAGAGTCGGCACCGTCGTGTGCCTGTGTGTGGTCGTGCTCGGCGCCTGGGTCCGGCTCACCGATGCCGGCCTGGGTTGTCCGGACTGGCCGGGCTGCTATGGCGTGCTCACGGTACCCCAAAGCGAAGATGAGCTTCTGCGCGCCGAGCAATTCCGGCCGGATCGCGCAGTGGACGTGGGCGCTGCCTGGCGCGAGATGATCCACCGCTACCTCGCGGGCATCCTCGGTCTCATGGTCCTGGCGATGGCCGTGATCGCGGTGCTCAACCGGCGCGACGCACAGCAACCGGTGGTCCTGCCGCAGGCTTTACTGGTGCTGATCATTTTCCAGTCCCTGCTGGGCATGTGGACGGTCACGCTGCTGCTCAAGCCACTGATCGTGATGCTTCACCTGCTTGGCGGACTGGCGACCCTGACACTGCTGTTTCTGCTCGCGCGCATGCCGCGGCAGCAGCCAAGGCGTCCGCCCGCTGAGAAGGGCCTGCGCCGGCTGGCCATTGCCGGGCTTGCCGTCCTGGTCGTGCAGATCGCCCTGGGTGGCTGGACCAGCACCAATTACGCAGCCCTGGCCTGTCCTGATTTTCCGAAGTGCCAGACCCAGTGGTGGCCCGACATGGATTTCTCTGAAGGCTTCGTCATGTGGCGCGGGCTGGGCATCGACTATGAACATGGTGTGCTCGACGGCGAGGCCAATACGGCCATCCACATGACCCATCGCATGGGCGCGCTGGTGGCCTCGGCCGTGCTGATCTGGCTGGCGATCACCGCCTGGCGGCGCAGCCGGGACGCTCGCGTGCACACGGCCGCGTGGCTGATGTCGGCGGCGCTGGTGGCCCAGCTGACGATCGGCATCCTGATCGTGTTGCTGGGCCTGCCGCTGTCGCTGGCCACGGCGCATAACGCGATGGCGGCCTTGCTGCTGCTGGCCGTAGTCAACCTGAACATCACGCTGCGCAGGGCGCCGGCCGCGAGTACCGGCGGATGACACGGGCGCCGCGCGTCGGCGATTATCTGGAGCTGTGCAAGCCCCGCGTCGTCGCGCTGATCGTGTTCACGGCGGTGGTCGGGATGTTTCTTGCCGTGCCTTCGATGCCACCCTGGCAGGCGCTGGTGTTCGGCACGCTCGGCATCTGGCTGGCCGCCTCCTCGGCCGCGGTCATCAACCACGTGCTGGATGCACGCATCGATGCGGTCATGGACCGTACCCGCAACCGGCCATTGCCCACGGGACACCTCGGGCAACGACAGGCGATGGTGTTCGCGCTGCTGCTCGCGGTGGCCTCGATGCTGGTGCTGGTGGTGCTGGTCAATCCGCTGACCGCAATCCTGACTTTCCTGTCCCTGATCGGCTACGCGGTCATCTATACCGTCTACCTGAAGCGTGCGACACCACAGAATATCGTCATCGGCGGTGCGGCGGGGGCGGCGCCGCCCGTGCTGGGCTGGACGGCCGTCACCAACAGCGTGGATCCGCATGCGCTGCTGCTGTTCCTGATCATCTTCGTGTGGACACCGCCGCATTTCTGGGCGCTGGCCATTGCGCGCAAGGACGAGTACGCCAAAGTCGACATCCCGATGCTCCCCGTCACCCATGGCGTGGCGTTCACACGCCAGTACATCCTGCTCTATACCATCCTGCTGGTCATCGTAACCCTGCTGCCGTGGATCACGCAGATGAGTGGCGTGTTCTACCTGTTCGGCGCCCTGGCGCTGGGTGCGGGATTTCTCTACTACGCCATCGCCCTGCGGTTCTCCGAGCGCAGTGATCTGCCGATGAAGACCTTCAGCTACTCGATTACCTACCTGATGGCATTGTTCAGCTTCCTGCTCATCGATCACTATCTGCCGGCGCCCTAGTGCCGGCAGCCGTGTAGGGGTAGCGGGCGAAGATCGCCGCGACGGCTTCGTTGATGGCCGTGCGCGGATCATCGAGCGCTGCCGAAGTGACCCGACCGGTGGCCACGCCTTCCCAGACCAGCTGCTTGCGGGCCCGATCGACGAGATCGATGTGC
>JAFIFN010000164.1 GCA_020832005.1 Gammaproteobacteria bacterium
CCTCGCTGTTCTCGATGACCTTGGGCTTGCCGCCATCCATGATGGCCACGCAGGAGTTCGTCGTGCCCAGGTCGATACCGATGATGCGTCCCATGATGTCTCTCCATGTCTGCCGCTTGAACGCGCAAGGCGTGCGGAAAATTGATTGATGCGTTACCCGCTAGATGGGGGATCTGTCAGAAAAATCAAGTGCGCGGGCCGGGCGGGCCTGAAACTTCACTGCCCGCCAGCCGGAGAATCGGCAGCCACAACCACCCGCGCCGGACGCAGCAGGCGTCCGTGCAGCAGGTAGCCCTTCTGCACCACGACGATGACCGAGCCCGGTTCGGCATCCGGGGCCGGCACCATGCTCATGGCCTCGTGATATTCAGGATTGAAGCGCTCGCCAAGCGGTACCACCGGCGTGACCCCGAATTTTTCGAGCACGCCGGACAGCAGCTTCAAGGTGGCCTCCTGGCCCTCGATCAGCGCGCCGACGGCGCCTTCCTGGCGAGCGGCCTCGAGGCCGAGTTCCAGGCTGTCGACGACCCCGAGCAGCTCGGCGGCCAGCTTCTCGGCACCGAAGCGACGCGCGTGTTCGACCTCGCGAGCCGAGCGCTTGCGCAGATTGTCGATCTCCGCGGCCGTGCGCAGCATCTGCTCGCGGTGCTCCTGGGCCTGCGACCGGGCATCGTCCAGGGCCTCGCGCAGCTGCTCGACATCGGCCTGGTCGTCGCCGTCGTCGCCTCGCCCCGACGCAGCGCTGCCGCCGCCTGGCCCCTGATCCTTGCCCAGCACCTGGGTTTCGGCATATTCATCCACGGCCTGTGGCCCCTGCGGCTGCTTCGACTCCGTCATGCGTCCTCCAGACACGTGCGAACGCCGGCACCGCGGCGCCGGCGTAATGACTTACCTCTAGCAGGGAATGTTGGGGCGGCGCCTGAGGTTTCAAGAGCGCGAGCGGCATCATTGCCCGGGCAAGGCGCCGACAGCAGCCTGCCGACGGGGCTGGCTAGTTGCGCGGCTTGAGGCTCAGGCCCAGCAGCCGGGCCGTGACATCGACGATCGGGATGATCCGGTCGTAAGCCATGCGCGTGGGACCGATCACGCCCAGCACGCCGACCACGTCATTATCCAGCGAATACGGCGAGGTCACCACGCTGCAGTCATCAAGCACGCTGTAGCCCGACTCCTTGCCGATGAACAGCTGCACGCCTTCGGCCGACAGGCAGCGATCGAGAATATGCAGCAGGTCGCGCTGGCGTGAAAACGCATCGAACAGACGCCGCAGCTTGTCCACATCGGAGAGTTCCCGGAACTCCATGAGGTTGGTCTGGCCGGCCATGATGTACTCGGCCCGCGGCCGCGAGGGCTCCTCGAAGGCCATGCGCGCGATCTCGATGGCATCGAGCATCATCTGGTTGACGCTCTCGCGGGTGCGCTGCAGATCATCGATCAGCTGCTTGCGCACGGTGCCAAGGTCCCGGCCCGCAAACTTGTCATTGAGGTAATTCGCCGCCGCCTTGAGCTCATCGGCGCTGAATGACCGGTCCAGGTGAAGGATGCGGTTCTGGACCTCGCGGTCGTTGACTACAAGAATGGCCAGCACCCGGCGATCCGACAGCGCCATGAACTCGATCTGGCGCAGCGCTGCCTGCGGCTGCTTCGGCACCGTGACCACCCCGGCCAGCCGGGTGATCTTCGAGAGCATATTCGAGGCCTGCTCGAGCAGCACCTCGGGATCATCGGCATACTGGCGCAGTTCCTGCTCGATGCTGCGGATTTCGCGCGCATCGGGCGGCTGAAGCTGCAGCAGCGTGTCGACGAAGAAGCGATATCCCAGGTCGGTGGGCACCCGACCGGCCGAGGTGTGGGGCGCGGCAATGAACCCCAGTTCCTCGAGATCGGACATGACATTGCGGATACTGGCGGGCGAAAGATCAAGGCCCGTGCCGCGGGACAGCGTGCGGGACCCCACGGGTTCGCCGTCGCGGATATACTTCTCGACGAGTACGCGCAGCACGTGCTGGGCACGCTCGGAGGGCAGATCCGGATAGGTGGTGCCCTGCATCGCTCGACTCCGTGTTTTAAGTTCCTGAAAAAGCTTGAACTAATTAATCCGACAACAGACCTGAAATGAAGCTAGCAATCGCTGCCCCCGAGTGTCAAGAATGCCTGAAAACGACGCCTCCCGGCGAGCCGCGCGCATGACTTCACCCGGATTTCGCACTATTGGCCTCGTCGGCCGCTTTCAGGACCCCCAGGTGCTCGAGCCGGCCACCGCCGTGCTGGCACAACTGCGCGCAGATGGCCGGCGCGTGCTGGTGGCGCGCGAAGACCAGGTCCCGGCGGCCATGGCTGCGGCCGAGCAGGTTGCCGAGGCGGAGCTCGCCGGTGCCTGCGATCTGGTCATTGCCGTGGGCGGCGACGGCACGATGCTCTATGCGCTGCGCGTGGTCGCCCGCCACGGTGTGCCGCTGATCGGCATCAATCGCGGCCGCCTGGGATTTCTAACCGACATCTCGCCCGAGGACATGGCCGGTCACCTGGAAGCCATTCTTGCGGGACGCTACGTCGCCGAACCCCGGCTGCTGCTCGAGGCCACCATCACCACCGCCGATGGTCACCAGATCGGCCCGGCCCTGGCACTCAACGAGGTGGTGCTGACCAAGCACCTCACCGGCCACATGCTCGACGTCGTCACCTGGATCAACGGCAACTACCTCAACACCCATGGCGGCGACGGCCTGATCATCGCCACACCGACCGGCTCCACCGCCTATGCCCTGTCCTGCGGGGGCCCCATCATGCAACCGAACGTCGATGCGCTGCTGATGGTGCCAATCTGCCCCCATACCCTCAGTGACCGGCCGCTGGTCCTGCCCTCGAGCAGCCAGATCGAGACCTGCATCGAACAACGTCTGGATACCCGCGCGCAGGTCATCTGCGATGGCGAACTGCTCGGCGACCTCAATGCCGGCGATCGCCTGCAGGTCCGCGCCGCCGCCGAGCAGGCCACGCTGCTGCATCCCGAAGACTACAACTTCTACGAGATTCTTCGCTCGAAACTGCACTGGGGCCACGATGGCCGCTGGCGGCGTGGCTGAAGCCGGGTGGCGCGCTGATGCTCACCCACATCCACATCCGCAATTTCGCCATCATCGACGAAGTCGAACTTGAGCTTGGCGATGGACTCACGGTGCTGACCGGCGAGACCGGCGCCGGCAAGTCCATCGTCGTCGATGCGCTGGGACTGGTGCTCGGCGATCGCGCGGATGCCGGTGCGGTGCGCCATGGCGAGGCCCGCGCAGAGATCACGCTGGGCATCGACACCCGCGGCCTGCCCGCCCTGCGCGCCTGGCTGGCCGAACAGATGATCGACGAAGATGACGAATGCCTGGTGCGTCGGGTCATCAGTGCCGAGGGCCGCTCGCGCGCCTTCATCAACGGTCAGCAGGTCCCCCTGGCCAGCCTGCGCACGCTGGGCGAACTGGTCGTCGACATCCATGGTCAGCATGAACACCAGTCGCTGATGAAGCCCGAGGTGCAGCGTCGCCTGCTGGACCACCACGGCGGCCTCGACGCGCTGGCAGATCAGACCGCCGAGGCCCACGGCCGCTGGCAGGCGGCGCGCGAAGCCCTGTCTGCCGCCAGCGACTCGGTCGGGGAGCGCGCAGCCCGCCTGGATCTGCTGCGCTACCAGCTGGGCGAGCTGGCCGCACTGGATCTCAAGGCCGGCGAGGTCGAGGCGCTGGAGGCCGAGCACCTGCGCCTGAGCCACGGCGAGCGCCTGGTCGACGGCGCACTGGGCGCCGTGGCGGCACTCTACGAAGACGAGGCCAGCGCCCATCAGCTGATGGCCCGCCAGCTGCGCCTGCTGGATGCACTGGTCGAACTCGACCCCGCGCTGGCGCCGGCACGCGACCTGCTGCGCGACGCCGAGATCCAGCTCAGCGAGGCCGCCGAGCAGCTGCGCCGTTATGGCGATGACGTAGACAATGATCCACAGCGCAGCCAATGGGTCGAGCAGAGACTGAGCAGTGTTCGCGAGCTGGCGCGCAAACACCGGGTGGCCGAGGACGCTTTGCACGAACTCCAGTCGCAGCTTGGCCGCGAACTCGAGGAGCTCGACGGTCTGGAGGCCCGACTGGAGGCGCTCGAGCAGGCCGAATCACAGGCGCAGAAGCACTATTTCCAGCTCGCCGAGCGCCTCTCGGCAGGCCGTGAGAAGGCCGCAGCCTCGCTCGCCGGCCAGGTCAGCACCCTGATGCAGGAACTGGGCATGCCCGGCGGCCGCCTGGATGTCGTGATCACACGCCTGCCGCGCGAGCGCGCGCGGGCCAGCGGCATCGACCAGGTGGAACTGCAGGTGGCGGCCAATCCGGGCCAGCCGCCGCGCGCCCTCACCAAGGTGGCCTCCGGCGGAGAGCTCTCGCGCATCTCGCTGGCCATCCAGGTGATCGCCGCCGACGCCGGCAGCACGCCGTGCATGGTCTTCGATGAGGTGGACGCGGGCATTGGCGGTGGCGTGGCTGAGATCGTCGGCCGCAAGCTGCGCGAGCTCGGCGAGCGCCGTCAGGTGCTGTGCGTCACCCACGTGCCGCAGGTGGCAAGCCTCGGGCATCGTCACATGCGCGTCAGCAAGCTCACCGATGCCAGCAGCACACGCACCCTCATTGATGCACTGGAAGTGGATGAAAAAGTGGAAGAACTGGCGCGCATGCTGGGGGGGGTGAAGATCACCGAGCGCACGCGCGCCCATGCCGCCGAGATGCTGGCACGCGCCGAATCCGGCTAACCCGCGTTTTTCTTGCGCCGCACGTAGAGCACCAGGCTATGGTCCTGCAGGTCAAAGCCGTGTCGTTCGGCGATTTCCTCCTGCAGGGCTTCGATGCGCTCGTCGTAGAACTCCACGACATCGCCGGTGTCCACACACACCATATGGTCGTGATGTTTGCCATCGTCGAGCTCAAATACCGAGCTGCCGCCTTCGAACTGGTTGCGGGCCACCAGGCCCGCGCTCTCGAACTGCGTGAGGACGCGATACACCGTGGCCAGGCCGATGTCCTCGCCGGTCTCGATCAGAGCCTTGTAGATATCCTCGGCGCTCATGTGGCGATCGGTGTTATCGCGCAGGATCTCGAGGATCTTCAGGCGCGGCAAGGTGACCTTGAGGCCGGCTTGACGAAGATCTTTGGTGTCCAAGGGTGCCACCTGTCGGGTTCAAATCAGCTATCATTCGCGACGATTTCATTATGGACTATTCTGGTCCTGTTGGACCAGCGGGACATGCCATGACCCATGCCAACACCACGCGCCGCCATTGCTGGTGGCTTGCCGGCCTCGCCGCCGTGCTGCTGTCAGCCTGCGTTCATCGCATCGACATCCAGCAGGGCAACCTGCTCGATGAAGAGGATGTCGACCAGGTCGAGGTCGGCATGACCCGCAGCCAGGTGCGTTTCCTGCTCGGCACCCCCGTGGTGCGCGACAGCTTCCACAACGAGCGCTGGGACTACGTGTACTACCTGCGCCGGGGCCGCTCACGCGATGTCGAGCGCGACTGGCTGATCGTGCGCTTTGACGGCGATACCGTCAGCGCGATCGAACGAAACGTGCAATTGCAGCCGCGCCGCGCAGGGCTGTTTGATTTTTGAAGCCCTGAAGACTTTCCAGTCCATCCCCTCGGGTACTAGTCCAGCCTGTCACGCATCGTGCGCTGCCGGCGGGCAAGGAGGCGGCGGGCCTCGCGCGGATCGATTTTCAGCGGACGATAAATTTCCACCCTGTCGCCGTCGCGCAGCGCGTGGTCATGCGCCACCACTGTGCCGAACACGCCCAGCGTAGCCTCATCGAGTTCGATGTCGGGGTGACGCTGCAGCAGGCCCGAAGCCACGACGGCCTGTCGCGCCGTCGCAGGCGGCGGCAGCGAAACGACGACGAGCGACTGGCGCTCGGGCAAGGCATAGACCACTTCGACGCGCAGCTGCGCTGCCTCAGGCGGATCCATAGACCTGGTGTGCGCGCTGGCTGAAGGCATCCACCAGCGAGCTGGATATCTTCTCGAAGGCCGGTGACAGCGCCATGGAAAACAGCGCGTTGGCCACCTCGAAGCTCAAGTCCAGGTGCACCTTGCAGGCATCGGCGGTCAGGGCCTCGAAGCGCCAGTGCCCCTCCAGATGCCGGAACGGGCCATCGACGAGCGCCAGGTCGATGCGCTCCGGGGGTGCCAGCGCATTGTGCGTGGTGAAGCTGCGCGTGAGCCCGGCCAGCGACATTTCGATCTGGGCGCGCATGTGGGTCGGCGAGCTGTCCAGCACGCGCGTCGACCTGCACCACGGCAGGAAATCCGGATAGGCCTTCACGTCGTTGACCAGCGCGTACATCTGCGCCGCGCTGTATGGCAGCAGCGCCGTTCGGAGTACGTGCCGCATATCAGCCGAACAGGCCGATGGCGTTGAGAAACACCGCGATCACCGCCACGGGCGCCACATAGCGGGCCAGGAAGCGCCACAGCCTGTAGCGGCCCTCGCCGGCCAGCGCCAGCTCGCTGCTCGTGGAGTTGCGCGAGACGATCCAGCCGGCAAACACGGTGATGAACAGCGCGCCGAGCGGCAAAAGAACATTACTGGCCAGGAAATCTGCGTTGTCGAAGATCGTGCCGGCGCCGAAAGTGAACCCCGAGAGCAGGTTGAAGGACAGCACCGAACCCAGGCCAAGCAGCCAGATGCCGCCGCCCACCAGGCTGGCTGCCAGCGCGCGCGTCAGTCCAAGCCGCTCGACCATCCACGCCACGGTCGGCTCGATCAGGCTGATGGCCGAAGTCCAGGCGGCAAAGGTGAGCAAAATGAAGAACAGCGTGCCGAAGATGAGGCCACCGGTCATGCCGCCGAAGGCCAGCGGCAGGGTTACGAACACCAGCCCCGGTCCCTGGGCGGTGTCCAGCCCGTTGGCGAACACGATTGGAAAAATCACCAGCCCGGCGAGCATAGCGATGGACGTGTCGGCCAGCACCACGGTGACCGCCGTGCCGCCGATGGAGGTGTCCTCCGGCAGGTATGCCCCATAGGCCATGATCCCGCCCATGCCCACGCTCAGCGTGAAGAACGCCTGACCCAGCGCCATCAGGATCGAGGTGCCCGTGAGTTGCGAAAAATCCGGTGTGAACAAAAAGCGCACGCCTTCGCCAAAGCCCCCCGAGTTGATCGCGTAGATCAGCAGAATCAGCAGGATCGCCAGCAGCGCAGGCACCAGGATCCGCACGGCCCGCTCCAGGCCCTTCTCCACACCTCGCGCCACCACCACCACGGTCATGATCATGAACACCGTGTGCCAGAAGCCGATGACGGTCCAGTTGCCCAGCAGGCGTTCGAATCCGCCGCTGATCTGTTCGGCATCCGCGCCCATGAACTTGCCGGCGCCGCTTTCAAAAATATACGCCACTGACCAGCCTGCAATGACGCTGTAGAA
>JAFIFN010000165.1 GCA_020832005.1 Gammaproteobacteria bacterium
TCAAGCAGGATGCCGGCGGCCTGGCGGACATCGAGTTCCTGGTGCAGTACCTGGTCCTGGCCCACGCCGCCGAGCATGCGGCGTTGCTGCGCTGGTCCGACAATATCCGCCAGCTCGAGGCACTCGCGGCTGCCGGCGTGCTGGATTCGGCCGTCGCCGAGCATGGCGCCGAGGTCTATCGACGCTATCGCAGCCGCCTGCATACACTGTCGCTGGCCGGCCAGCCCGGCATCGTGCCTGACGGGGAATTCGGTGAGGAACGCAGCTGGGTGCGCGCGCGGTGGACCGATGTGTTCGGCAACGCAAGCGAGCAGTCCTGATTGCTATACTGTCCGGTCTACGCTGGAACGACTCATAAGGACTTAAGATTGTGCGCAGACGGGCAGGTCATCCGCAGGACCTGGAGCTCATAGAGCCCAACGCGGAAAATCGCTATGAGGTCAGCGAGGCTGCGCTGCCGCTGTCATGTCCGATGCCGGGCATGTACCTGTGGAACTCCCACCCCAAGGTCTACTTGCCCATCGAGGCCACGGGCCAGGCCAAGTGCCCCTATTGCGGCGCGGTGTATACGCTGGTTCGCAAGCGCGAGGCGGGCGAGGGCGAGGCGGGCGAGGCCGCCTGACGGGCCTGCGTTGACCGATGCCTTACGCGGCGCCGCGCAAGGCGGCGAGCACGGCGTAAGGCGAGCGTTCCGGATGCCGCAGATTGGCGCGGGGCACGATACAGGTGGTGACAAAGGCGTACTGACCTTCAAGGCTTGCGTGGCTGACGCCGTCGGTGAACACCATCCAGGCCGACCCCGGCGGGAAGCGCAACTCCTCGAAACCGCGCATGTCGGCGTGGAATTCCGGCGAATCCTTCATGTAATTGTGCAGCCGTCGCATCAGGCGATCATAGGGGCTTGAATCCAGCACGCGCGCCATCGGATTGAGCCGGCTGAGTCCCGCGACAACCCCACTGAAGGCGCGATCCAGCACGCCCTTGTCGATCGATGCACGCGGTCGGCCCTGCGCATCGAGCACGCCCGCCTCGCGGCCGATACGCTCGAGCAGAGACCCGAAATCACCCTTGGTTGCCCAGATGCGGTCGGCCTGAGGATGAACGTTGACGAAGAAGCGGAAGATGCGGTCCCCGTTGGTCGCGCCGTAGGCGCCGGCATCGATGTGTACCAGTTCGTTGCTGGCATGCGGCTTGAGGTTGCGGCCCTTCTCCTGGATCGGTCGGAAACTGCAGGTGCCCACCCGCCAGCCGCGCGTAAGATGCCCCATACGGAGGTCCAGAAAGGCGCTGACCTCGGCGCTGTGGGCCTTGAGGATATCGCGCGCACGGACCTGGTCGGCCTCATCGGCGTCGAGTCCGCGCACATGATCGGCTTCGGGGTGGTAGGAGACGTTCTTGAGTTTCAGCCGTGAGGGCAGTTCATCGCGCAGGAACGCAAGCGACGCTGCGTCAGGCAATGGCAGCGGGCACTGCGGGAAATACACGATGCGGTGAGATTCGAGCGCATCGCCGAGCGCCTCCGCAGGGGCGTCCGACAGCCGAGCCTGGTCGAAGACTTCAAGTATCATGCCGGCGAGTATACCGCCGTGCGCAGCCGTAGCGCAGGCAGCACCGGGATGGGATGCGTGCAAGAGGCTTATCGGGAGATCGAAGGAGGTGCCATCCTCCATGATGCGTCGCTGGCCCAGGCTGCCCGCAGCGAGTGGTTCGAGGCCGATTGGTGGCGGGCACAGGGACGGCTGACCGGCGAGGCCGGCGGTCGCGGTCGCGTGCTGTTCATGCGCGCACCGCAGGGCTGCGGCGAAGGCGAGTGGGTGCTGCGTCGCTTCGAGCGCGGCGGGTTGGTACGCACCCTGATCCGTCGTCATTACCTGTGGCTGGGTGAGGGCCGCAACCGCGGCTTCGCCGAGTGGCGCCTGCTGGCCCGGCTGCACGAGGCGGGTCTGCCGGTGCCGCGACCGGTGGCGGCCCGCTATCGGCGCTCAGGTCCCGGGTTCTACCTGGCCGAGCTGATCACGCATCGACTGCCCGATAATCGGACCCTGCGCGAACTCTACACCGATGACGAGGTACCCCCGGATGTCTGGGGTCGCGTCGGTGAGGTGGTGCGGCGCATGCATGATGCCGGTGCATTTCATCCGGATCTCAACGCCGGCAACGTGCTGGTCACGGCCGATCATGAGATCTACATCGTTGACTTTGACCAGGCCCGCTTGCGTCCCCCTGGCCGTTGGCAGGCGCGCAACCTGGCACGCTTGAAGCGCTCGCTGCAGAAGACCGCGGTGCAGGGCGGTCGCGACGCGCTGCTGCCCTCGCATTGGCAGGCGCTGCTCGCGGGCTACGGCCAGCAGGGCTGATACCGATTTCATGCTCAAATGGTCGCAAGGATGGCATGTCAGGGCCGCGTCACGCATCGCAGTGCTGCTGCTGCTTGGCGTATGGTCAGGTGCTGGGGCTGCAAGCGCTGACGCCGATGCGTCACTCAAGCTGTACTATTTCTGGGGTGAAGGCTGCCCGGTCTGTGACGAGCAGGGGGCCTTCCTCACAGATCTGTCCGACAGGTTCCCCTCGCTCGGCGTTGTCTCGCGCGAGCTCTGGAGGACGCAGGCGCATCATGCCGAATTTCGTCGCATGGCGGCAGCTCATGGCATCGAGGCGCGCTCGGTGCCGACGATCTTCATCGGTGGAGAGGCCTTCATAGGGGACAGTCCCGCCGTCCGGAGCGGGATCGTTGCGACCATCGAACGCTGCCTGCGCGAGTCGTGTCCTGACTCGGGTGACGCCGCCATCGAGGCACGACCCTATCCGCCGGCATCATCGCGCGCCATCGCCTTTCCCCTGTTCGGAACAATCGATCTGAGTCTGCAACCGCTGATTGTCAGCACCGCAGTCATCGGATTCGTGGACGGCTTCAATCCCTGCTCTCTCTGGGTGCTGAGCGTGCTGCTCGGACTGGTCGTGCGATCGGGTTCTCGCCGGAGGGTTCTGCTGGTCGGCGTAACCTTCCTGCTGACCACTGCCTTCGTCTACGGCCTGTTCATCGCCGGCGTGTTCGGCATTCTCGCCTATGTCGCGCATATCACTTTGATCCAGTGGCTGGTAGGCCTGCTTGCCCTGATCGTAGGTGCGGTCAACGTCAAGGACTACCTGTGGTTCCAGCGGGGGCTGTCATTCACGATCAGCCAGGATCAGAAACCAGGTATCTACCGGCGGATCCGCGGCTTGTTGACTCCCGGGCGCTCGAACGCCTCATTGGTGGCGGCCACCTTTCTCATGGCGCTGGGTATCGCCCTGGTAGAGCTTCCATGTACCGCCGGGTTCCCCGTCATCTGGAGTGCCATCGTTGCCGATCATGCACCCCGCCTCACTGTCTTCCTGGCGCTTCTCGCGCTCTATCTCACGCTCTACTTGCTTGTTGAACTTGCGCTTTTTCTTGCCGTTCTGCGAACGCTGAGCATCGCGCGCTTCGAGGAGCGCCATGGCAGGATCCTGAAGCTCGTCGGCGGCATGATCATGCTGGCTCTGGGTCTCGTGCTCATTTTCTCCCCGGAGCTTATGAACCGGATTGACCTGACGCTGCTGGTGTTCGGCGCTGCGCTGCTCGCGGCGGGCGTGGTAATGTCCCTGCACCGTCTATTGTCTCGGCCGGGTCGGGCCGGTCCCCGGAGTTCGTAAAGGATGATCGACGGCCCCCCGCAGCCAGGCTCAGCACAGGAACGCGCCGTCTTCCTCGAGCTTCAGGAACGTCTGGCGCCGATGTTTCGCGATCGTTACGCGGATCCCCTGGCAGAGCGCACGGTAGTTGTCATTCCTGGGCTCAGCCTCGATCAGGAGACGCTCGGACTGATCGCCGGAGCGCGGTATTACGAGGAACGTCAGCTCAGCATGCTCATGCTGCTGCGTCTGCCCCGCACTCGTGTGGTGTTCGTGACCAGCATGCCGGTCGATCCGGTGATCGTCGATTACTACCTGAGCCTGTTGTCTGGGGTTCCGAGCGGACACGCGCGGCGGCGCCTGACCTTGCTGTCTGCTTACGATGGTGGGCCGGGTTCACTGACGTCCAAGATCCTGAGCCGACCGCGTCTGCTCGAGCGGATTCGCGACGCCATCGTCCATCGTGATGCAGCGCACCTCACCTGCTTCAATGCAACCGCAGACGAAATCACGCTGGCGGTTCGCCTCGCCATCCCGCTCTATGCATGCGATCCGGCGCTTGGCTGGCTGGGCACCAAGAGCGGTAGCCGACAGGTGTTCCGCGAAGCGGGTGTGGAACTGCCCGAGGGGATCGAGTACCTCAGGAGTACCCTGGAGCTGACTGAAGCGCTCGCGGAGCTCAAACGCAGGCAGCCGCGACTCCGGCGCGCAGTCGTCAAGCTTGAGGAAGGGTTTTCCGGCGAAGGTAACGCCATTTTCGACATGCATGACCTGTCCGCGCCGAGCCTGTCGCCCGCGCAGCTGGCGACGGAGCTGTCGCAACGTCTCCACCCCGAAGCTGATGGCCTGAGCCCGAAGCAGTTTCTCGCCAAGTTCGAGACGATGGGTGGAATCGTCGAGGCCTGGCTCGAGGGCGCCGAGAAGCGCTCACCGTCGGTGCAGATGCGTATCACGCCGACCGGAGAGCTCGAGCTGATCTCCACACACGATCAGCTGCTCGGTGGCCACAGCGGCCAGGTGTTTCTCGGCAGCACGTTTCCTGCCGACGAGCGCTACCGGCTCACGCTGCAGGCCCTGGGGCTGCGTGTCGGCGAGGCTTTGCGCGATCACGGCGTACTCGGGCGCTTCAGCGTGGATTTCATCACCGTGCAGGAGAAGGCAGGCTGGAGGCACCACGCCATCGAGGTGAATCTGCGCAAGGGGGGCACGACGCTGCCCTTTCAGATGCTGCAGTTCCTGACAGCCGGCCAGTACGATTCGCAGCTTGGGGTGTTTCTTACCCCGACCGGACAGCAGCGCGTGTACTTCGCTACAGACAACCTGTGCCGAGACGAGTACCGGCGACTTACCCCGGAGGATCTTGTGGACATCATCGTGGCGCAACGCCTGCACTTCGATGCTACCCGCCAGCAGGGTATCGTTTTCAGTCTCATCGGGGCCATGAGTGAGTTCGGCAAGCTCGGCGTGGTAAGTATCAGTGACAGTCCCGAGCATGCACAGGCCCAATACCGACGTGCGGTTGCAGCGATAGACCATGAGGTCGGTGTCACGAACGACCGGATGTCCGTTACATGTCGTGACGAGACTCCCGGACGGCAGGAATATCCACCCCTATAGACCGGCATAGATATCCGCCCGGTCATCCGGCAGCCGCTTGAAGCGGCGGTGGATCCACAGGTACTGCTCCGGCGCCAGGCGGATTTGCGACTCGAACAGGCGGTTCAGCCGCTCGCTGTCGGCGACCGGGTCATCCGTGGGGAAATCGTGGATTGGCTCGCCGATGACGCTTCGGTAACCCTGAACGCCGGGCAGGCGAACGGAAAAATACGGCAGCACAGGCGCTCCCGAGAGTCGTGCCATGCGGCTGGTGCCGGTGTTGGTCCAGGCGGGGATGCCGAAAAATTTCACCAGCGCGCCGTGTTTGTGCCAGTAGCTTTGGTCGGGGGCGTACCACACGATGCCGTTGCCGCGCAGGCTCCTGAGCATGCCGCGGGCATCATCCTTGGGGATCGTCCTGCGCGCCGAGCGTTCGCGGCCGCGCCTCATGACCTCGTCCAGGAAAGGATTACGATTCGGCCGATACATGCAGTCGGCCTCGAAGTGCTGAACCAGCATGCGGCCGGCGATCTCCAGCGTCGTGAAATGGGCGCTGACGAGAATAATGCCTTTACCCTGCTGGAGGGCCTCCTGGGCGTTCTCGATGCCCTGGACATCCATGATCCTTGCGATGCGCCGGTCATTTCCCCACCACGCAAGGGTCATCTCGCACAAGGCGATGCCCAGCGAGCGGAAGTGCGCACGCGTCAGCGCGGCGATGTCCTGGGGGTCGCGCTCCGGAAAGCACAGGGCGAGGTTCCGGGCGGCCACCTCGCGGCGCTTGGACATCAGCCGGAACCCAAGCCAGCCCAGGGCGCTGCCCAGCGCCAGGTGGGCACGGTAGGGCAGAAACGCGATCAGCCGCATGACGCCCAGGCCCAGCCAGTAGGGCCACCAGCGCGGGGCGACGAATCGCGACATGCTTCTGTTGTCGGGCATCGAGCGTCCGGGTCGAAACTGGGCGGCAATTCTAACCCGGGCCCCCGCCTGTCACATCCATGGGCTAAGATCGCAGCCGGAATCCGACAGAACCCGGTCGTGCGTATCTGGTCAAAGGGCTGAACCTGACTTGATCTGCCGGGGATCGCCCCCATAAAAAGGGGCAGAGTTGGCAGAATAACCGGCTGTTCGGGGCATGGCGGCCCTGAACCCATTCGAAGCTGTGGAGGCAACGCATGAAGCGCATCGTTTTGTTCATCGGTACCAATATCGCCGTGCTGGTGGTACTCGCCGTGGTCATGCGCGTTTTGGGCATCGACGGCTATATCGAAGCCGAGGGCGGGCTGAATCTGCAGGCGCTGTTGATTTTTTCAGCGGTGATCGGCTTCTCGGGTGCCTTCATCTCGCTGGCGATTTCGAAGATGGTCGCCAAATGGCAGACCAAGGCCAGGGTCATCGACCAGCCACGCAATGCCACCGAGTCCTGGTTGCTCAATACCGTGCAGCGCCAGGCGCGTGAGGCCGGCATCAAGACGCCGGAAGTGGCGATCTATGACTCCCCGGAGCCAAACGCTTTTGCCACCGGCCCGTCGCGGAACAATTCGCTGGTGGCCGTGAGCACGGGCCTGCTGCAGGGGATGCAGCGCAACGAGGTGGAAGCCGTGCTCGGTCACGAGGTGGCTCACGTGGCCAACGGCGACATGGTGACGATGACACTGCTGCAGGGCGTGCTCAACACGTTCGTGATCTTCATATCGCGCGTGATCGGCTATGTCGTGGATCGTGTCGTGCTGAAGAACAACAGCGGCCATGGCATCGGCTTTTTCGTCACCTCGATCGTGGCGCAGATCCTGCTCGGAATACTCGCCAGCATGATCGTCATGTGGTTTTCACGGCGTCGCGAGTTCAGTGCCGATGAAGGCGGTGCGAAGCTCGCCGGCCGCGAGAACATGGCCGCGGCACTCGAACGCCTGAAGAGCTGGCAGCAGCAGCCGTCTCAGCTTCCCGAGGCCGTCCAGGCCTTCGGTATTCGCGGTGGGGTGCCAACCGGCATGCGCCGGCTGTTCATGTCGCACCCGCCGCTGGATGAGCG
>JAFIFN010000166.1 GCA_020832005.1 Gammaproteobacteria bacterium
CGCCGATGCGCTCGCGGCGGCCGAAACCCTGCAGTTGGGCGCTTCGCGGGAGACCGATGATCCACACTGAGGACGGCTTCGGCGTCGACAAGTTTTACAAGGATGTCCCGCTGACACTATGCGAGAGAATTCAAGTAATTGTTTTAAAACAGATAACTTTTTTGGCACGGCGTTTGCAGGACTTAAAGCGCATCGTTGAATTTTTCCCCTCAGAGGTTGGTCCCATGTCTAGCGTAAAATACGGAATCTGTGTTGCGTTTGCTCTCGCCATGGGCGCCTACGGCGGCACTGCCGCTGCAGCCTCGATCGAGTGTGAGGAGGATGCGACGAGCGCCGAGCGCACCGCCACCGTCGAATATGACGGCAGCACGGGCACGATCCAGTGCGGGCCCTCCGGTACGCGCGGTGGCAGAAACGGCACCCCCGTCAACGATTCGCTCGAAGCCCTGGGCTTTTTCGAAATCGAGAAGCTCGAAGACCAGAACGGCACCATCGTGGGCGACTTCTTTGAAATCACCGGCGTCGGCAGCACCAGCGGCAGCTTCAGAATTTTCGACAACGCGTTGGATTTCCCCGACCTGCACATCGTCTTCGTGTTTGGTTTTGCCCAGATCTCACCCGACTGGATCAGCTTCCAGCTCAACGGCGTGACCGAGGGGACCTGGTCGGTCAGCGGTCGGCAGGCCCTGTCCAACGTCATCCTGGTGCCGGAGCCGGCGATGCTGGCGCTGTTCGGTGCCGGTCTGCTGGGCCTTGGACTGGCGCGTCGGCGTCGCGGTGTTACCTCCGCCTGATTCGGGGGCAGCGACCGGTATAAACCCGGTAAAAAAAGACCCCGCTACGGCGGGGTCTTTTCGTTTGGCGATCTGGATTTCTGCGCAGCGGTCTGAGCGGCCGCTTCGGTTTCCATTTCCGCGGCCCGGTCCTGCGCCTGCGCCTGGGCAACGGCCGGCTTGAGGCCAGCCCCTTCCGCGGCGGCGATCGCCGCCGGCTGCGCCCGGCGCCGCGTCAGGGCCAGCGCATTGCCGGCCAGCGCCAGCGCGATGCCGATGACCGCCCACAGGCTCCAGCGATAGCCCTCGAACGCCGTGGAGAGCCCGAGCGCGACCAGCGGGAAAAGGATGTTGCTGTAGGCCGCACGGCTGGCGCCGATGCGCCGGATCAGCGCCAGGTAGAAGCCGAAAGCCAGCGCCGTGCCTGGAATCGACAGGTACAACAAAGACAGCACGTAGGGTGGCCGCGTGTCGAAACCCGGCGCCTGGCCCTGCACCAGCGCATAGAACGTCAGCAGCGCCGTGCCGTAGAGCATGCCCCAGGCGCTCAGCGTGATTACCGACATCTGTTCACGCGTGTTGCGGATTGCGGCCATATTGCCCAGTGAGGCGCTGAGCGCGCCGGCCAGCACCAGCAGGGCACCGATGAGGGGCTCGCCGCCTGCACCCAGGCCGTCAAGTTCCGGCCAGAACACCAGCACGATGCCGGTAAACCCCAGCAGCGCCGCGGTCACCACGCGCAGTGAGAACGGTGTGCCGAAAAACAGCCGCTCGTTGACCAGGTTGAAAAACATCAGGGCCGTGAACAGCACCGCAACCAGGCCCGAGGTTACGTACTGCGTGCCCTGGTAGATCAGCGCATAGTTGATGCAGAACATGAAGATGCCCTGCAGCGCCACCATCGGGTGCTGGTGCGCCGAGAGCCTCAGGGGGATGCGCCTGATGTACGCCCAGGCGAACAGCGCCGCGCAGGCCAGCGCGAAGCGATAGACCAGCGACCAGGCCGTCGGCACCTCGCCGAGCTGGAAGGTGATGGCGATCCACGTCGAGCCCCAGATCAGCACGACGAGCGCATAGAGCAGGATGTTGGTCACGGCGGGACGGCTTGTGCGAGGCGGGAGCGCGCACTCTAGCGCCAGGCGTGGCCGCAGTCACGTCATCGTACAGGGTCTGCGCATCGCGGGGCTGGTATCGGAGCGTTGCGACTGGCAGATTGGCGGCTCGTTCACACGCGCAGGACATTCATGATCACACGTCACTTCGCCACGCTGGAGGGCCGCTGGGGCCCGCGCCAGGTTCACTACCGTCGTGCCGGCAGCGGGCCGGCGCTGATCATGCTGCACCAGTCACCGCAGTCCTCGGCCGACCTGCTGCCGCTGATCGAGCGCTGGCAGCAGCATTTCACGATCATCGCACCCGACACGCCCGGTTATGGCTGCAGCGATCCGCTGGGCGTGGCCGAGGCCTCGATGGAAGACTTCGCCGCAGGCGTGCTGGAACTCATGGACGTGCTGGGGCTGCGCCGCGCCGGTGTCTACGGGTTCCACACCGGCGGCAGCATGGCCGTGGCGCTGTCGCGGCTGGCCCCTGAGCGCATCACCGCCTGCGCGGTCAACGGCCTGGCGACGCTGACCGACGATGAGCGCATCGACATTCTTGAGCACTACCTGCCGCCGCTGGAGGTGCACTGGGATGGCAGCCACCTGACCTGGCTGTGGGCGCGCCTGCGCGACCAGTACGTGTTCTTCCCGTGGTATCGCCGTACGCTCGACGCGCGGCTGGACATGGATTCGCCTGCACCTGAATTCGTGCAGAAAGCGCTGGTGGAGATGCTGCGCGCCGGCGATCACTACCGCGTGGCCTATCGCGCCGCGTTCACCTTCCCGGGCGGACCGGCATTGCGTGACACCACGGTGCCGACCCTGGTCACCGCTTCCGCGCATGATCCGCTCTCGGCGCACCAGGCGCGCATCGACTCGCCGGCCGCCTGCGTGCAGATCAAGGTCTCGGCCGACCCTGTGGCCGCCACCGACGCCTGCCTGGCACTGCTGCAGCGCCTGCCCGGTGATGCCGCACCGCCGCCGGTGGAGACGTCGCCGATCGAAGGCAGACTCTGGCATACGATGGTGGCCGTCGAGGGTGGCCAGTTGCGCGCCAAGTGCAATACGGATGCCGCCGGCCGCCCGGTGCTGGTCCAGCACGATGCTGCGGGCTCCTCGGACATTGTCGCCGGTGTAGCCCGTTCGCTGATCGGGCGCCGCCCGGTGCTCGCACTGGATCTGCCGGGCCACGGCGAGTCCGACAACCCGCTGGGTGAATCAGGCATCACCGTGGCGCGCTACCGGGAGGTCGTCAGCCAGGCGCTCGATACCCTCGGCTACGACCAGATCGACTTCTATGGCATGTGGGGTGGCGGGCTGGTCGGCCTGGATATGGCCGTGGCATCACCGGCCCGGGTCCACCGGCTGGTGATGAGCGACCTGATCTACCACGACGATGCCACCACGGCCGACTTGAAAGCCAATTACACGCCGGCCTGGACGCCTGACTGGTACGGGGGACACCTGCTGCTGTGCTGGCACCTGATGCGCGACCAGGCGATCTTCTGGCCGTGGTACCGCCGCACGCGTGAAGGCATCATCTGGAAAGAGCCCTATATTGATCCGCAGATGATTCACGGCCGCGTGCTGGAGATGTTCAAGGCGCCGGTGATGTGGCGGCTGGCCTACCAGGCGCATTTCGACTATCCCACCGATGCCATGCTCGCGCGGGTGAAGGTGCCTACGTTGCTGTGTTCGCCGAACTGGGATCCGAATCTGCCGCATACGCAACAGGCGCATGCAGCTCATCCGCACTGCGCTTTTCAGATCCTGCCGGACGCGCTGGAAGACTGGGGGCCGGTCATCGCGGAGTTCTGCGAGCGTTGAGTCTCGCCGTGGGGCACAGTGGTGCTTGCCTTGAGCCCCGGCTGGCGTCCCCTGCTTTCAGCCGCTGGCGGCGGCGTGGCTTTCGGCTGAGGCGGCCGGAGCCGCCACGCCGCGGCTGTTGGCCTCCTCGACGAGCGCTTGCGTCGCGTCGGCCAGCGAGGCTACGCGCTGGCCCTTGGCACCGAGCCTGCGGATCGAGACCGTGCGCTCTTCGACTTCGCGCTTGCCCACGGCAATGATCACCGGGATTTTCTGCAGGCTGTGCTCGCGCACCTTGTAGTTGATTTTTTCGTTGCGCAGGTCGGTCTCCACGCGCAGGCCGGCCTCGCGCAGCGTGGCGGCGACTTCGCGGGCGTAGTCATCGCCATCGGAGGTGATGGTCGTGACCATCACCTGCACAGGTGCCAGCCACACCGGCAGCGCGCCGGCGTAATGCTCTATCAGAATGCCGGTAAAGCGCTCCAGTGAGCCGAACAGTGCGCGGTGGAGCATCACCGGGACATGCTTGGCGCCGTCCTCGCCGATGTAGCTGGCGCCGAGGCGGCCCGGCAGGTTCAGGTCGACCTGCAGCGTGCCGCACTGCCAGTCGCGACCGATCGCATCGCGCAGCACGAATTCCAGCTTCGGACCGTAGAACGCGCCTTCGCCGGGATTGTAGGTGTAGGGCAGGCCAGTGGACTCGATGGCCGCGCGCAGCGCCTTCTCGGACTTGTCCCACACGGCATCCTCGCCGATGCGGTTCTCCGGACGGTCGGCAAACTTGATGCGCACATCATCGAAGCCGAAGTCGTGGTAGATCGACAGCACCAGCTTGCAGACCTCAATGGCCTCGTCGGTGATCTGGTCTTCGGTACAGAAGATATGCGCGTCATCCTGCGTGAAGTGACGCACGCGCAGCAGGCCGTGCAGCGCGCCCGAGGGTTCGTAGCGATGCACCTTGCCGAACTCGGCCGTGCGATAGGGCAGGTCGCGATAGCTCTTCAGGCCATGCCGGAACACCGCTACATGGCCGGGGCAGTTCATGGGCTTAAGCGCCCAGACACGCTCATCGGCGGTTTCGGTCACATACATGTGTTCGCCGTAACTCTGCCAGTGCCCTGAGGTCTCCCACAGGCTGCGATCCATGATGTCCGGCGTATTGATCTCGACGTAGCCGGCGCGCTGCTGGCGGCCGCGCATATAGTCGATGAGCGCCTGCAGCAGCGCCCAGCCGCGCGGGTGCCAGAACACCGAGCCCACGGCGTCGTCCTGGAAGTGGAACAGGTCCATCTGCCGGCCAAGCTTGCGGTGATCGCGACGCTCCGCCTCCTCGATCTGCGTCAGGTAGGCCTTGAGCTGCTTGTCGCTGGCCCAGGCCGTGCCATACACGCGCTGCAGCATCTCGTTGGCGGCATTGCCGCGCCAGTAGGCGCCCGCCAGCTTGGTCAGCTTGAAGGCATGGCCGAGCTTGCCCGTGGAGGGCAGGTGCGGGCCGCGGCACAGGTCGATGAACTCACCCTGGCGATACAGCGAGACGGCTTCATCACCGGGGATGGATGCGATGATCTCGGCCTTGTAGGCCTCCCCCTGTGCCCGGAAAAAGCGCACTGCCTCGTCGCGATCCCATTCCTCGCGGGTGATCGTCTCGTTGCGATCGACGATTTCGTGCATGCGCGCTTCGATTTTCTCCAGGTCCTCGGGCGTGAAGGGCTCGTCGCGCGCAAAGTCGTAGTAGAAGCCGTTGTCGATCGCCGGCCCGATGGTTACCTGGGTCTCGGGGTAGAGCTCCTTGACGGCTTCGGCCATGACATGGGCCGCATCGTGGCGCAGCAGCTCCAGGCCGTCGTCGGAGTCGCGGGTGATGATCTCCACGCGGGCGTCGTGCTCGAGCAGTGTCGCAAGGTCGGCCTCACGGCCATCCACGCGCAGGGCAACCGCGGCACGCGCCAGGCCTGCGCCGATGCTCTCGGCGAGCTGGGCGCCGGTGACCGGTTGTTCGAAGTGTCTGACGGAACCGTCCGGCAGCGTGATCGTGGGCATGAGCGTCCTCTGGAGAAGGTCTTGCGCGCGCAATCCCTGGCGCAGTGACCTCGATTGTAAGGGTTGGCAGGGGCGCTTGGCGATGTGCCCGGTTCCCTGCTGCAGGCGACTCGAGGCTTAAGAACCCGTTTGTGGCGCGGTAGCATGGCATCTGGCGCCAGGCGACGGCGCGATACGCAGGAGATGACCCATGAACGCTCTGGAGGTTCACCAGATCCCGTGTCTGACCGACAACTACGGCTACCTGGTCCATGATCCGGTATCCGGAGAGACGGCCTGTATCGACACCCCGGATGCGCAGGCGATCCTCGCAGCGCTGGCGAGCCGCGGCTGGCGGCTGAGCGAGATCTGGAACACCCATCACCACCCCGATCACGCTGGGGGTAACCTGGCCGTCAAGCAGGCCACTGGCTGTCGCATCGTCGCCCCGGCAGCCGAGGCGGCGCGAATTGCCGGTGTTGACCGCAGTGTGGTGGAGGGCGAGGCCGTCAGCCTGGGCGAGCACCGGTTCACGGTGCTGGAGACCCCGGGTCACACCAGCGGCCACATCGTCTACTGGTGCGAGGCGCAGCGACTGGCCTTCGTCGGCGATACGCTGTTTGCGATGGGTTGCGGGCGGCTGTTCGAGGGCACGCCGGCGCAGATGTGGTCCAGTCTGCAGAAGCTCAGGCGCTGGCCGGAGGATACGCTGCTTTACTGTGCCCACGAGTACACCCAGTCCAACGCGCGCTTCGCGCTGAGTGTCGAACCCGACAATGCCGTGCTGCAGGCGCGGGCGGCGGAGGTGGATGCGGCGCGCCGGCGCGGCGAGCCGACCGTGCCCAGCCGGCTCGGCGACGAACTGGCGACCAACCCGTTCCTGCGCGCCGATGTACCGGCGTTTCGCGCATCGCTGGGTATGGCGGAGGCTGCGCCCGTCGAGGTGTTTGCGCGCGCGCGCGCCGGGAAGGACGCGTTTCGCGGCTGAGCGCCGGCGCTATGGGACCCTGGGCTGCGGGCCTTGGGCTACGGTCCCTGGCGCGGGCGGCGCAGTCGCCCCTGCATCATCAGGCCGACGCCGTGCATGGAGACATGCGCAACCACGGCCTTTTTACGATGCAGACGGATCAGGCCATTGATTGGTATAGGAAAAACCAGCGACACTACGCTGCCGATCTCCAGTTCCAGGTGCTGGCCCTCGATGAAGACGCCCAGCGCCGAGAGGTTGCTTGCGCGATAGCGGCGCATCGGCTGCCCTCGCGCACCGACATACACGTCCGTAGCCACGGCATTGCGCTGCATCAAGCGGCGTTCCGCAGGCGGCTGCGGCAGCCCAGATCGCACCGTCATCGTCTACTAACCCCCAGTTCGTTGGCGCCCGCGGCCATGATAGCGCCAAACCGGCGGCGACGCTGCACCCGGCCAGTTATGTCAATGCGCCGGTCCGGATCCGGTCCGCGCTTGCGAACTTGCATCTATGGTTGACACTGGGCGCTGCGCGACCGAAAATGCTCGGCTTGTGTCCGCGGAGGGGTACCCAAGCGGTCAACGGGGGCAGACTGTAAA
>JAFIFN010000167.1 GCA_020832005.1 Gammaproteobacteria bacterium
AGCGTGTAATACATCGCGCCCTGCACGCCTGCCGCCGTGCCGGCGAGGATGCCCACGAGGATGAAGCCCACGTGCGAGATCGTCGAATAGGCCAGCATCCGCTTCAGATTTGTCTGGGCGATGGCCAGGACGTTGCCGATCACGATCGAGAGCACCGCGACGACCGCGACCATCGCCGCCCAACTCTCATGCATGTCGCCCAGGCCCTCGATGAGCACGCGCAGTACCAGTGCGAACGAGGCGATCTTCGGCACCGAGCCGATGAACAGGGTCACCGAGGTCGGCGCGCCCTGGTAGACATCGGGCAGCCACATGTGAAACGGCACGGCGCCGAACTTGAAGGCGATACCGACCAGCACGAAGGCCAGACCCACCGCCATCGGCAACAGCATCGCCTCACCTGCGGCCACGGTGACGGCGATTTCACCCAGGTCGATCGAGCCGGTGGCGCCGTAGATCATCGAGATCCCGTAGAGCAGCGCACCCGAGGCGATGGCGCCAAGCACAAAGTACTTCATCGCCGCCTCCGCCGCGATGGCGGAGTCGCGATTGAATGCCACCAGCGCATACAGCGACAGGGCCAACAGTTCCAGACCCAGGTACATGGTCAGCATGCTGCTCGCCGAGATCATGACCATGACACCCAGCATCGCAAACAGCGACAACAGGTAGTAATCCCCGCCGAGCAGGCGCTGCTGCTGAAGATAGGCGCGCGAGTAGACGAACACCACGGCCATCGAGGCGAGTGCGAAAAGTTTCAGCACCCTGCCCGCCGGGTCCATCACGAAACTGCCGAAAAACGCCATCTCACGACCATCAACAGCCAGCTGCGCCGTGATCAGAGCCGTGCCCAGCAGGGCCAGCAGCGAGAGCAGGTAGGTGATCGCGCGCTGGTGATCCTTGAGGAAGATGTCCACCAGCAGCACCACGCAGGTGGCGCCAAGCAGGAACATTTCCGGGGCCGCGAGGCCTGCATTGAGTTCGGTGAGGGTCATTTGGCGTCCCGATTCATTTGCCTTGCACGCACGCTACAGCTTGCTCTGCTGGACATGTTCCAGCAGACCGGCCACCGAGGCATCCATTACTTCGATCAGCGGTGCCGGCCACACACCCAGCAGAAGTACTGCAAAGGCCAGTATCGCCAGCACGAGAAACTCCCGGGCGTTCAGATCGGTGAGACGCGCGACATTGTCGTTGGCGACCTCGCCAAACACCACGCGCTTGATCATCCACAAGGTGTACGCGGCACCCAGCACCAGCGTCGTGCCCGCCAGAAAGGCATACCAGAAGTTGGCCTGGAAGCTGCCCAGGATGACCAGGAATTCGCCGACGAATCCGGAGGTGCCGGGCAGACCGGCGTTGGCCATGGCGAAGAGCACCAGGAAGGCGGCGAACTTCGGCATGGTGTTGACGACACCGCCGTAGTCGGCAATCTCGCGACTGTGCATACGGTCGTACATGACGCCCACGCACAGGAACATCGCCCCGGAGACCAGTCCGTGCGAGATCATCTGCACCATGCCGCCCTGCACGCCCAGCATTGCGCCACTGCCACCAGGGTTGTTCGCAAACGCGGCAAATACGATGAAAAAGCCCAGCGTGACAAAACCCATATGGGCGATCGAAGAATAGGCGATCAGCTTCTTCATGTCCTGCTGCGCCAGCGCCACGAAACCGATATACACCACGGCTATCAGCGACAGCCCGATCATCAGCCAGTCCAGCGCCATCGACGCATCCGGTGTGATCGGCAGGCTGAAGCGCACGAAACCATAGCCGCCCATCTTCAGCATGATGGCCGCCAGCACCACCGATCCGCCGGTGGGCGCCTCCACATGCGCATCCGGCAACCAGGTATGCACCGGCCACATCGGCACCTTGACGGCAAAGGCTGCGAGGAACGCAAAGAAGATCAGGGTCTGCTCGGTGATGCCCAGGGGCAGCTGATGAAAGGCGAGGATCGAATAGCTGCCGGAGAGCGCGTACATGTAGATCAGTGAGACCAGCATGAACACCGAGCCCAGAAAGGTGTAGAGGAAGAACTTCACCGTCGCATAGATGCGGCGCTTGCCGCCCCAGATGCCGATGATCAGGAACATCGGCACCAGCATGGCTTCCCAGAACACGTAGAACAGCAGACCGTCGAGGGCACTGAACACGCCGATCATCAGGCCTTCCATGATCAGGAACGCGGCAAAGTACTGCGCGGGACGCTGCTTGATGACTTCCCATGCCGAGATCACGACCAGCGGCGTGATGAACGTGGTCAGCAGCACCAGCGGCATCGACAGTCCGTCCACGCCCAGGAAGTACTCGACGTTGAAGCGCTCGATCCACACGACCTGTTCGACGAACTGCATTGCATCGGTGGCACGATCGAACTGCGTCCACAGCGGAATGCTCAGCGCAAAGGTTGCTACCGACACGGCCAGCGCCAGCCAGTGCACCAGCCGCTGCTCGGCCCTGCCCGGCATCCAGGTATCCAGCGCCAGCACTGCCAGACCACCGAAGACCGGTAGCCAGATCAGGATGCTGAGCAGGGGGAGATTCGATGCCATGGATGCCTTGCCCTGGTGCTTGTTGTTGTCGGGTTCGTGTACGTATCAGGCGCGGATCAGCAACCAGCCCAGCACAAGGCTCAGGCCGATGACCATCGTGAACGCATAGTGATACAGGTAGCCGCTCTGCAGGCGTCGACTGATGCCGGCAATCCAGCCCACCGCTTTCGCGCTGCCGTTGACGAGCACGCCGTCGATGATGCCCTGGTCGCCGCCGCGCCACAGCGCGCCACCGAAGAAGCGTGAGCCGCGCGCCAGCACCTGCTCATTGAACGCATCGAAGAAGTACTTGTTCTCGAGGACCGCGTGCAGGCGATGAAAGCGGTCCTGCAGCTGGGCGGGGATATCCGGCCGTTTCAGGTACAGATACCAGGCAGCCACGCCGCCCGCGAGCGCCAGGTACAGCGCCGGGGTCATGAAGCCATGGGCGACGAAGCCTGCCGGCGAGGTGAAGTGCTCAGCCACCACCGCCAGCGTATCGCTCTGCGGCAGGACGAAAATCGACGTGCCGAACGCGCCACCGAAGAGCAGCGGGCCGATGGTCACCCAGCCGATGGCCACTGACGGAATTGCCAGCAGTATCAGCGGGACGGTCACCACCCAGGGAGATTCGTGCAGGTGCTCGCGCGTGTGCGCATCGAAGCGCTCCTTGCCGTGGAACACCAGGAAGAACAGCCGGAAGCTGTACAGCGCGGTGACGAACACGCCGAGAAGCACACACCAGTACGCATAGGTCGCACCCGGCAGCTCGGCGGCATGGACGGCTTCGATGAGCGCATCCTTGGAGAAATACCCCGAGAAACCGGGAAAACCGATCAGCGCCAGCGTGCCCACCAGCGACGTCCAGTAGGTGATGGGCATGTACTTGCGAAGGCCACCCATTTTGCGCATGTCCTGCACATGGTGCATGCCGATGATCACCGAGCCGGCAGCCAGGAACAGCAGCGCCTTGAAGAAGGCATGCGTCATCAGGTGGAACATGCCGGCGGCATAGGCCGACGCCCCGAGGGCCACCGTCATGTAGCCCAGCTGCGAAAGCGTCGAGTAGGCCACGACCCGCTTGATGTCGTGCTGCACCAGGCCCAGCAGCCCCATGAAGAACGCGGTGGTCGCACCGATAACCAGCACGAAAGACAGCGCGGCTGTTGAGAACTCGAACAGCGGCGACATGCGCGCCACCATGAAGATACCCGCCGTGACCATGGTCGCGGCATGGATCAGCGCCGAAATCGGTGTCGGACCCTCCATCGAGTCGGGCAGCCAGACATGCAGCGGCACCTGCGCAGACTTGCCCATGGCACCGATGAACAGCAGGATGCAGGTCAGCGTCAGTGCCGACCACTGCGCCTCGCCCCAGATGTTGACGCTCTGGGCCTGCATCTGCTCGGCCTGACCGAACACCGTGACGTAGTCCAGCGAGCCTGCGTACATCAGCACCGCGCCGATACCCAGCAGGAATCCGAAGTCCCCCACCCGGTTGACGACGAAGGCCTTGAAGTTGGCGAAAATCGCCGTGGGCTTGCGATACCAGAAACCGATCAGCAGGTATGAGACCAGCCCCACCGCTTCCCAGCCGAAGAACAGCTGCAGGAAGTTGTTCGACATCACCAGCATCAGCATCGCGAAGGTGAACAACGAGATGTAGCTGAAAAAGCGCTGGTAGCCCGGATCATCGTGCATGTAGCCGATGGTGTAGACATGCACCATCAGCGACACGAAGGTCACGACCACCATCATGAGTGCCGACAGCGGATCGATCAGAAAGCCGATCTCCATTGTCAGATCGCCGACCACGGCCCAGGTATAGATGGCCTGGTTGAACACCTCCGCGCCGTCGATGAAGACATCCTTGGCCACCAGCACGGAGAGCACGAAGGCCACACCCACGCCAAGGATGGTGATGGTGTGGGCCCCGGCACGACCGATCTGCCGGCCGAACAGGCCAGCCACGATGGCCGCGATCAGCGGTGCCAGCACGATTGAAAGATAGATGTTTTCCACGGCGCTCAGCCCTTCAGGGTGTCGAGGTCATCGACATTGATACTGCGACGACTGCGAAACAGCACGACCAGGATAGCCAGCCCGATGGCGGCTTCCGCGGCGGCCACCGTCAGGATGAAGAACACGAACACCTGCCCGGTGACATCATCTAGCATTCGCGAAAACGCGATGAAGTTGAAGTTCACGGCCAGCAGCATCAACTCGATACACATCAACAGCAGGATGACATTGCGTCGATTGATAAAGATGCCCGCCACGGCAAGCGCGAACAGCACGGCGGCAAGCAACAGATAATAGGAAACGGGTACCACGGCCGACCTCTGCGGGTTAGTCCTTCTCGGCGTCCATCTTGACGATGCGCACGCGATCCTCGCGCCGCACCGCCACCTGGCGTGCGATATCCTGAACCTTCAGCCCAGGACGCTTGCGCATGGTCAGCGTGATGGCCGCGACGATGGCCACCAGCAGGATCACAGCTGCCAGTTCAAAGGCATAGACATGTTCGGTGTACAGCACGCTGCCCAGTTCGCGGGTATTGCTGTAGCCCTCCGGGCGCGGCTCGGGCGTGTCCATCAAGGCCGTATCCTGGCCACGGAACCACACCACGTGGGCCACCTGGATGACGATCAGCAGCGCCACACCCAGGCCCAGCGGCACATAGGCGGTAAAGCCTTCGCGAAGCTTCGCCAGGTTGATGTCGAGCATCATGACCACGAACAGGAACAGCACCATTACCGCACCGACATAGACCAGCACCAGTACGATGGCCAGAAACTCCGCTTCCAGCAGCAGCCATAGGCCGGCACTGGTGAAAAACGCCAGCACCAGGTAAATCGCCGAGTGCACGGGGTTGCGGCTCGTGATCACGCCCACGGCGGCGGCGATCAGCACCGTGGCAAAGGCGAAGAACAGCACATGTCCAATCAAGAGCTCACTCCCATCAGCGCCGGCGAAGAACTCACCGGTAGCGCGCGTCCGCAGCCTTGTCGGCCGCGATCATGGTTTCGTAACGGTCGCCCACGGCCAGCAGCTTGTCCTTGTTCATGATGTTTTCGCCGCGCTGCTCCATGTGATATTCGTGGATGCGGGTCTCGACGATGGCATCCACCGGACAGGCCTCCTCGCAAAACCCGCAGTAGATGCACTTGAACAGGTCGATGTCGTAGCGACTGGTGCGCCGCGTGCCGTCGGGACCGGTCGAGGACTCGATGGTGATGGCCAGCGCCGGGCAGACCGCCTCGCACAGCTTGCAGGCGATGCAACGCTCCTCGCCATTGGGATAACGACGCAGCGCATGCAGACCGCGGAAGCGCGGCGACTGCGGCGTCTTCTCCTCAGGATAGGAGATCGTCGACTTGCGCACCCACAGGTTGCGGAACGTCAGGCCCAGCCCCTGCAATAGTTCCCACAGGAAATAGGTCTTGAAAAAGCTTCTCGTCATATTGCTCATATGCGTCACCTCGACCAGGGGCCGATCTCGAGCATCACCATGCCGCCAAGCACGAAGATCCAGATGATCGTGACGGGAATGAATACCTTCCAACCCAGGCGCATGATCTGGTCATAGCGATAGCGTGGGAAGGTGGCGCGGAACCACAGGAAACAGAACAGGAAGGCCGAGATCTTCAGCGCAAACCAGAAGAAACTCGGCTCGGCGAGGAAGGTATCACCCAACACGGGCAAGCCGGCAAACGGCGACAGCCAGCCGCCCATGAAGAACACTGCAGCCAGCGCTGCAATCAGGATCATGTTGGCGTATTCGGCAAGAAAGAATACGGCAAAGGCCATGCCTGAATACTCGACATGGAAGCCTGCGACGATCTCGGATTCACCCTCGGCGACGTCAAAGGGCGCACGGTTCGTTTCGGCCACGCCCGAGATGAAGTACACGATGAACAGCGGGAACAGGGGCAGCCAGAACCAGCTCATAATGGTGCCGCCGCCCTGGGCACGCACGATGTCACCAAGATTCAGACTGCCGGCAGCCATCAGCACGCCCACCAGTGCGAAGCCCATGGCGATTTCGTAGGCCACGATCTGTGCCGCTGAGCGCATGGCTCCAAGAAATGCATACTTCGAGTTGCTGGCCCAGCCTGCCAGGATTACCCCGTAGACGCCCACGGAGGTCAGTGCCAGCACATACAGCAGGCCTGCATCGATGTCGGCGAGTACGAAGCTGTCATTGAAGGGGATCACAGCCCAGGTGGCGAAGGCAGGAATGATCGACAGCAGCGGTGCAATGATGAACAGGAAGCGACTGGAGTTCGTCGGCACGACGATCTCCTTGAGCAGCAGCTTCAGCACATCAGCGAAGGGCTGGAGCAGTCCGCCGTAGCCGACCCGGTTGGGTCCGACACGGTTCTGGATATAGCCGATCACCTTGCGCTCGGCATAGGTCAGGTAGGCCACCGAGAGGATCAGCACCATCAGCACCGGCATGATCTGCGCGGTGATCACCGCCACGGTCTGCACGCCGGCCGGCAGCAGATCCCAGCCGGGCAGCCAGTTGAGCAGGGCGTCCATCCGGCTGCGTTCCTCCTGCGTTCACCGCCCGGGCGGTGGCCAGTGCAAGACCCTCGGCCTGCTGCGCCGCAGCCGTCTGCTGCAGCGCTGTGGCCCGGCGCACAATGGGATGCACGGCGTAGATGGGTACGTCGAGGTCTG
>JAFIFN010000168.1 GCA_020832005.1 Gammaproteobacteria bacterium
AACGGAGTCCATCTCCCAAGTTTGAAGTGGTCCGAAGAAAGCCGGCAGGTCACCTCATTATGTTGATTGAGTTTACTGGCCCCTCTGCCATTGGAAAATCTGCGTTTGCCCGACATCTGCTAGCAACGCTGAAAGATGTTCATTATGTGCGTAAATCCATGGGGATACATGATCAAAGAGATCCACAATTATTCAGCAGATTAGCCTCTCAAATTCATCAATTGCCAGTTGCATTTGCCAGTGCACTTAAATGGAATAAAGGCGCTTACAGCATGGAACATGATGCTGCATCGAAGTCCATGAAAATGGCTTTAGAATTTTGTGTGCTGCGAGGCTGTTCAAGAGATTCAAGATTATGGCTTTTGGATCAAGGGCGTTTGCAGTTGGGTTCTTGGTTGCCGCCTAGTGTTCTGGCTTGCGCTTCGGAATATGCGACGAATTTTAAGCGGTTTCTAGTCATTGGGGACGCGGTATTGTCGATTTCGATGCCACCCAAGCTTGCTGAAGCCCGTCTTCGCCTTAGAGGGCATAAGGAAAGAGGAGAGGAGGTTGCTCGGCAACGAGGGTTTGGATCATATAAATTACTGATGGAGTTTGAGGTAGACCAAGTGCATCAGAAGATTGCTCTTGCCCGAGCGCTGGGCAGCCAAGTTGTGCACTATGACATGGACGCAGATGGAGTCCTTCAAGATCGCCAGGTTTATTTGACCGTACGCTCAGATCAATCAGAGTCTATCACCAAACGGATACTTGATATTGCGAATGCTTTTGAGCAGTGGTGGAACCCTTCAGCATAAGAGCGTTAGTTAAGCTACCAGACAAGATATGAAATCTATCTCCAATACGCATCATGCTATTGCACTATTCATTCCCGGTCTAAATTGCGGTGGCGCACAAAAGGTAGTGGTCAATTTGGCGAATGCGTTAGTGGATCTGACTGACCATCCTGTCCATATTGTTTTGGCTCGCGCAGAGGGGGAATTTTTGCATGAGGTTCATCCAGAGGTGAAGGTGGTTGATCTGGGTAAGGGGCGTGCCTCGCGCGCGATACTCGCTCTTGCAGCTTACTTGCGCCGGGAGAAACCTGTGGTGCTTTGCTCCAGTCTAAATTACGCTAATGTGTGTGCGGCAATCGCGTGGCGCTTGGCTGGTCGGCCCGGTCGATTGGTGCTTCGGGAAGATAATGTCGTGCGAGCCCCGCAGGGAAGAACTAAGCAAAAGCTGCATATGTATCTTATGCAACGGCTGATGCAATGGGCCTATCGTCCCGCTTTCCCTGTCGTGGCGATCAGTCAAGCAGTTGCCGAAACGTTGTCGAATTCAGGAATTGCTACGACAGGCCAAATCAAAGTGATTGGCAACCCGATCATGTTCATGGTTTCGGATTCAGACAAGGTTGGTGCCAAGGCTCCTGCGTTTGATTTTGGTGGGCGCTGTATATGTGCCATCGGTCGATTGACGGAGCAGAAAGGTTTTGATGTGCTATTGGATGCTTTCTCGCAGCTACACGAGGATGATCTCGACCTCGTCATTCTGGGTGAAGGGTCGCTCCGGGAAAACCTAGAAAAACAGGCTATTCAACTGGGAGTAGCCAAGCGGGTTCATTTATCAGGGTTTGTTTCCCAGCCCGGACGAGTTCTGGCAAGCGCGAAATTGTTTGTGCTCTCCTCGCGCTGGGAGGGATTCGGTAATGTGCTGGTGGAAGCATTAGCTGCAGGCGTTCCCATTGTGTCCACGGATTGCCCGGGGGCGCCTCGAGCGATACTTCGTGATGGGGCACTGGGTCATCTGGTGCCTGTAGATGACCCCGCCGCGCTGGCCGAGGCCATGGCTGAAGCGCTGCATGCGCCCCGCGGTACGAAGGAAGCGCGGCAGGAGCGCGCGCAGGATTTTGCCGCCACAATGATCGCCAAGCAATATCTGGAGCAGGCGTTCGCGTTGCAGGTGCGGGGGGATGATGCAATCTCCGTTAAGAGTGCCGAATCCTCGTGAATTCTGCGGATCAAACATTTGCAATGGACCGCGCAGCGACTAGTCGTCGACGTTGGGTGCTGTCAATTAGCGGCCTAGCGGCACTGATGATTTGGTGTAGCTTTCTGTGGATGATGGTAGGCCCGCCTCTGCAATTACCTTTCTTGCCATCGGAAATTCAGGCGCATGATCTGCTCGCAGGTGCAGCTATTCTGCTCGGCATCGCACTTATGGCACGGGGCCAATTATATTCGTCGGCTTTCCGATCGCCGGTCTTTTTTGTTTTTTTTTTATACGTGGGCGCAGTCCTTATTCTTCCGTTACTGGGTCTCTTATTTGTACCTCAGGCGCAACTCTGGATGTATTTTGGTGATCTTCGCTGGCTGCTGATCTTAGCCATGATGGTGATTGCCGCATCGATTTACACTTTTCAGCGACGCGACATCTTTGAACGCGATGTGGCGAGCATATGGGTGATTGCTGTTGTAGTGACCTGGGCGGTATTGCTGCCACAGGTTATGCTGCAAGTGAGCGGTGGTTCGACACCATGGATTGTTGATTTATGGCACCCCGAGGGCCGAACGGGACGCAGCCATGGCTTTCACATTTTTCGGTTTGCAGGCCCATTTGAGAACATATCTGGGTTGGCCACATTCGGCCTTGTTACGTTTATCGCAGCAATGCTGAGCGTTGATAAGTCACGATTGTCACTTTTCGTGACCATCTCAGGGTTGTTTTTTATCTTAGCATCAGGTTCGCGCACCGCGATGGTGCTTGCTGGCGCCTTTACCCTCTTTCATATCTTTCGCCCCCGGACGCGGTTTCGTCTATCGGCTGCCAGTCTTTTTCGCGTCGTGGCCTTCATTGCAGCGTTTTTTGGGATTTACTCGGTGGCGATGCATTTTGGCGTAGGCAGGCTCGGTTCTGGTGGCGGCCGTTTGGCCAGTATCTTTGGTTGGTTGCGTGGTGATGTAGCTTTGGTTGAAATTGCAGGGCGAGGCGGGGATCGTTGGAATTTACCCATTATTGAATCCCAATTCTGGTCACCCATTGGCACGCTAGTCAATGCTGCACATGCGCTGGATTTGCCAACTTTTGATAGCTACTACGTCTTGATGTGGGCACAGGCTGGGCCATTTATTACGCTACCTTTCTTATTGATGATTGCAACCGCGCTTGTCTTTGCTTTTAAGCATTTCGGGAAGAGCAAAAGTTTTATGAACGGTTTGGCAATTGCAATCATAGCTGTTTTGCCATTGTTTGGGCTTACTCAGAATATAATGACGGGGTTGTTGGGGCGCAGTTTATTGGGTCTGGCAGTCTTGATTGTGTTTTGGGGTTTGGCTAGGAAGTCAAGAAATTATTTGCAAGCATATGGTTATCAGATGAAAGAGGTTGCTTAAAATTCAGCCAAAATAATGTTGGCTCTTTTGAGTTTCGGGTGGGTTAATGTACCGGTCAAGGGTTTCCTGGACAGTTTGTTGCCGTTAAACGGATTCATTATGCTGCCATCGCCGTTTCGACAGATTCGAAGTCACGCCGAGCCTGTGCCGGTGTCCGATGACCATGTCGCTCGATGAGCCACTGCTCGTTGTAGAGCTCAGCCCATTCGATGAGGGCCAGGCGCAGTTCCTCGACGGTCGCGAAGGTTCTGACCCACAGCAGCTGTTCCTTGAGCGTGCGGATTACCCGTTCGGCGCAGCCGTTGCCTTCGGGAGCGCGGACGAACGAGGGGCTCGATTCGATACCCAGGAACGTCAGCTCTTGCTGGAAGGTGTCGCTGACGTACTGGCTGCCGTGATCGTGGCGCAGCACAAGGCCGCTGGCGACGTGCTCGCCGATCGTACCGAAGTGACGCCGCACGCCTTGTCGCAGCGGCTCGAGCGCCTCGTAGCGCGTTGCCCGCTTCGCCGCGTGAATACCCACCAGCTCGGCGGTGGCGTGGTCGATCGCCACGAACACCGCCGTCTGGCCTTCCTCGAGCGTCATGGTGGCCGTCAGATCCGTGCCCCACATCCGGTTCGGCGCCTCCGGGATGATCGTGCCGTCGTGGTTGCGTGGCCCCCGCGGGCCGCCGCTGCGGCTCGGCGCCAACAACCCCGCCTCGCGCATCAGGCGAAGCACCCGCGCCTTGCTCGTGCGAATGCCCCGGAACCGAAGCTTCGCCCAGACCTTGCGGTAGCCCTCGCCGACGAAGGGCGAGTCGGTCAGCACCGCACGGATCGCCTCGGTCAATGCCGCGTCGCACCACGGTGTCTTCGGACCACGACGTCTCGGCTCAGCAGCACACTTCGGCGCTCGTGCCGCGTAGACACTCGAACGGGCGACGCTCATCATTCGACATACTGGCAGCAGCGGGACCACACGGTTCAGGGAAGCCGAGGCCTGTTGCCTCACGAGCTCGACTTCCTTCGGGCCAAAGGGCCCACTTTCCCCTCGTACACCGAGTTCATGGCGCGCGAGATCGACAGATCCAGCGCCGTCTCCGCCAGCTGTCAACGGGCACCCAAATTTCCCCAGGTATGGGCATTGAAAATTCCCCACCCTCAGGTGATGGTGGCGGGCTCTTCGGCGCGAACGAGCCCGGCTTTGAGCTTGTCCTTGAGCCGATAGGAGTTGCCACGGATGTTGATGGTGACGGCGTGATGCAGGATCCGATCGAGGATAGCGGTAGCGATGATGCGATCGCCAAAGACCTCGCCCCAGGCGCCGAAGCTCTGGTTGGAGGTGAGGATCATGGGTCCTTTCTCGTAGCGCCGGCTGATCAGTTGGAAGAACAGGTTGGCGCCGTGGCGGTCGATCGGCAGGTAGCCGATCTCGTCGATGATCAGCAGCCGCGGCACGGTGTAGAACTTGAGCTTGTCCTCCAGGCGGCCCTCCTGGTGGGCTTTGGTGAGCGTGGCGATCATGTTGGCGGCGGTGGTGAACAGCACCCGGTAGCCCGCCTCGATGGCCTTGAGGCCGAGACCCACCGCCAGGTGGGTTTTGCCCACACCGGGTGGGCCCAGGATGACGAGGTTCTCGCCGTGCTCGATGAAGTGGCAGTTGCCAAGCCCCTTGAGCTGCTTGCGATCGATCGAGGGCTGGTAGTCGAAGTCGAAGGCCTCGAGGCTCTTGACGAAGGGGAAGCGCGCAAGGCTGGTGCGCATGGTGACGTTCTTGGCCGTCTTGGCGGCGACCTCCTCGCCGAGCAGGGTGTCGAGGAAGTCGGCGTAGGAGAGCTCGGCGGCGACGGCCTCCTGCAGCAGCGCCTCGAGGCGCTCATGGCACTTGAACAACCGCAGGCGCTGGAGGTGTTCGCCCAGGCGTTCCAGCTGTCCAGCGCTCATGGGGTCACCCCCTGGGCGAGCCCGGCGAGCTGTTCATAGATGGCCAGATCTCGGATCTCGACCTCGCCGCGCTGGGCCATCTCGCGCTCGCCAGGGCGTCGGCCGGCAACGTGGCGCCGGGCATTGCGGGCAATGGCACCGGGCCCGTGCTCGGGCAGGATGGTCAGCTGATGGCGGCCGTTGCAGAGACGGTGGGTGGCAACCAGCCCACCGCGATGATGGATCTCCAGGCGCTGGTCCCGCGGCAGCAGCTCAACGCGCTGGCCGATCAGCTGGAAGGGCACCGAGTAGCGGTTAGTGTCGTAGGCGACGAGGTAGTCGTCAGCGACCACCCGGCTGACCCGGGCCTGAAGCCGGAAGCTGGGCTGACCCTGGGTGGGCACCAGGCGCGGGCGTTCACGCTCAAAGCGCTCGATGGGTCGCTCGTGGGTGGTGCCGTGGAGGCGCCGATCGGCGATCCGCTCGTTCCACTCGGCCAGCTGGGCGTCGAAGTCGGCCTGGTCGATGAACCGCCGCCCGGGCAGGAAGTTGTGCTTCAGGTACTTCACCCCGCTCTCAACCTTGCCCTTGGTCTGGGCCCGATACGGCCGGCACAGCCGCGGCTCGAAGCCCCAGTAGTCGGCGAAGGCCTTGAAGGTGGTGTTCCAGACCACCCGGCCATCGCTGCCAGGGTGACAAACCGTCCGGGGACGGTCGTAGAGATGCTCATGGGTGCGCCCGCCGAAGTGCTCGAAGGCCTGCTCGTGGGCGTCGAGGAAGTTGCCGATCCGCTCGTTCGGCAGCGCCTTGCAGAACATCCGCCGCGAGAACCCCAAGGTCATGACGAACAGATGCTGGATCACGCGACGCCGCCCGATCCAGACCTTGGACTGGCCCCAGTCGATCTGGGTCTGCCACCCCGGCGGGGTCTCGAAGCGCGTCACGCACAGATCGCCCCGTGTGGCCTCGGCCCGCAGCGGCGCCACGAAGCGCTTGACCGTATCGTAGCTGCCTCGGTAGCCGTGCTCGGCCTGAAGCTCCTGGAACAGGATCTGGGCCGAGTAGTTCACCTGCGGCGCACGCCCACGCAGGTAGCCCTCGTGCATTGCGAGCAGCGTATCGCGCCGGGCGGGGCGATGGTAAGGGCGCCAGGCCTCGTCGCGAAGACACCGACGGATCGTCTTGCGGTCCAGCTCGAAGCGTCGCGAAAGTGCCGACACCGTCATCCCATCGGCATGATGAAGCCGGCGGATCTCCTCCCGAAGCTCGCGAGTCACCATGCGCAAATCCTCGAATCGGACCTGCGACATGATCGCGGTATCTCTGTGCTTCTGGTCAATCATCTCAAACCCTCCTTCAATGGGAGGGTGGGGAAATTTGCCTGCCCACAACTGGGGAATATTGCATGCCCGATGACACCAGCGCCTTCTCCAACTTCGCGATCTTCTCGTCGCGCGCGTCGGTCTCCCGGCTCTTCAGCCCGGCCATGCCGTTGGCCAGAAACACCTCGCGCCACTGCGAAAGTGTCGCCGCCGTGACCTTCAGCTCCCGCGACACCGCATCGAGGTCTTCGCCCTGGAGCAGCCGCAGCACCGCATCGGCCTTGCGCTTGGCTGGCCAGCGCCACCGCTCGCACCTGCCGTTCTTCTCAAAGATTTCGCCATTTCTCAGAACTCCTTTCGGCAGTTATCCTGCCTCAATCGAGTGTCCAGAGAAATCCTAGGCCGGGGGACCGACCAGCTCGTCGATGGCACGCGCATCAGGTTATTGACCATCCTCGACGTGTTCACTCGTGAAGCCATCGCCATTCGCGTTGGCCGCAGGATGCGGGCCGAAGATGTGGTGGACGCCTGTAATCAACTGGTGGTCCGCCGTGGTATGAGGTGGTCTGGGTTGTTAGGACAGCAGATCGGGGAAGATAAGTGATAGCCATC
>JAFIFN010000169.1 GCA_020832005.1 Gammaproteobacteria bacterium
CAACGTGCGCCAGCTCCGCAAGCACATCGAGCTCTAAGACGATTATCAGCGACAGATCGAACACTTGCTCGAAACGCTCGGCCCGGGTCACGAGCAGGCCAGTCAGGCCGAACAGGCCTCGGCCCAGGCACTTGCCGAAGCCGAAGAGGCGCGTCGCCGATGGCAGGAAAGCTGGGATGGATTCAATCAGGAAGTCAGCCGGGTGCAGCAGACCGGTCAGGTTGAGCGCGCGCGTATCGAACAGCTTGACGGGCAGATGCAGCGGCTGGTCGCCCGTCGCGAGAAGCAGGAATCCGAGCAGGCCTCGATCGATGTGACGTCCATCGAAACTGAAGTCACGGGGCTGACCCAGCAGGCACTGGATCGTCGCGAAGCGCGCGACAAGGCCCGCGAACATCTTGAGACGCTCAACGCGCAGATCTCCGAACAGCGTACACGCGATACGCAGTTGTCGGCTGAGCTCGATGCGCTTCGCAGCGAGCTGCAACAGGCACGCGGGCGCATGGCCTCGATGGAGGCGCTACAGCAGGCCGCACTGGGCAAGACGGACGAAAAAATCACGCGCTGGCTGCAGGGCCGGCAACTCGACACGCGGCAACGTCTGGCGCAGCTGCTGCGGGTCAAGGACGGCTGGGAGCGGGCGGTCGAAACCGTCCTGGGCGATTATCTGCAGGCGGTCTGTGTCGATGGCGTGGACCCGCTTGCCGCCGCTGCCGGCGATCTTGCGGACGTGAATCTGAGTTTCTTCGAGCTGGGTGGTCAGGCCGGCCCGGTTGGGGTTGGCACCCTGGCCGACAAGGTTGAAACCGATCACGACCTGGGATCTCTGCTCGGTTCGGTTCACGTTGCCGGGAGCCTTGCCGAAGCTTTGGCCATGCGCGCGCAGCTTGCCCCTGGGCACTCGGTGATCACGGCTGACGGTCTGTGGCTGGGCCGTGACTGGCTGCGCGTTCGCCGAAGCAAGGACGCCAGTGTTGGCGTGATCGCCCGTGAAGAAGAGATTCGTCGACTCAAGGGACAAATCGAAAAGAGCAGTCGCCGCGCTGAGGATATCGCCGCGCAGCACGAGCAGGTTCGTACCTCGCTGGCAGAGCTTGAGCAGCAGCGTGGTGAGGCGCAGCGTGATGCCGCCACGCAGACCGAGACCCACGCAGCGCTGCAGGGGCGTCTGGACAGCAACAAGGCACGCCTCGAGCAGGCACGCCAGCGCCTCGAGCGTCTTGCCCAGGAAGGCGTTGAGCTTGGCGAGGAGATCCGTGCGATCGATGAGCGTCTGCGCGCGGCGCGCGGGGAGCTTGAGAAGTCCCTGGCCGAGATGACGCGCCTGCAGGACAAGCGCGATTCCTTGGGCGAGATGCGCGAGCAGGTGGCCACCGAGCTTGCGCGCAGCCGTGAACGTCATGATGCGGATCGACGCGCCGCCCAGGAAATAGCCATTCGCATAGAGTCAAGGCGCACGGCGCGTGACTCGGCGCGCGTGAACCTGGAGCGCATGCGCGGCCAGTTCGCCCAGTCGGCTGCGCGCGAGAAGGACCTGACTTCACAGCTGGAGACAGGAAGCGCGCCGCTGGCGGAGCATGAGGCCAAACTGGCAACCATGCTGGAACAACGCGTGCAGACCGAGCAGCAGCTGGGTGCTGCCAGGCGAGCAGTGGAGACCGTTGACGTTCAGCTTCGTGAGCTCGATCAGAAGCGATCCGAAGCCGAGAGTCGCGTCAGCGAGGCACGCCAGCGAGTCGATGAAATCCGCCTGAATCTCCGCGAGCTCACCGTGCGCCGAGAGTCGTTACTCGAGCAGTTCCGGGCCACGCAGCTGGTGCTGGCCGAGGTGCAGCAGGGGCTGCCGGAGGAGGCGAACGTGGAGGCCTGGGAAGCCAGCCTTGCGGCGCTGAGTGAGCGTGTCCAGCGCCTGGGGCCGATCAATCTTGCGTCAATCGATGAACTGCGAGAACAATCCGAGCGCAAGGAGTACCTGGATTCCCAGCATGCAGATCTCACCGAGGCGCTGGAGACGCTTGAAGGCGCCATTCGCAAGATCGACCGTGAGACGCGCACGCGTTTCAAGGAAACCTTTGATCGGGTCAATCACGGATTGGGTGAATTGTTTCCCCGCCTGTTCGGGGGCGGTCATGCCTATCTTGAACTCACCGGCGATGACCTGCTGGAGTCAGGCGTGACCGTCATGGCACGACCGCCGGGCAAGCGTAACAGCAGCATCCATCTGCTCTCCGGCGGCGAGAAGGCGCTGACGGCAGTGGCCATGGTGTTTGCGATTTTCCGCCTCAATCCGGCGCCGTTCTGCATGCTCGACGAGGTCGATGCACCACTCGATGACGCCAACGTCGCGCGCTTCTGCGAGATCGTCAAGGAGATGTCGGAGAAGGTGCAGTTTGTATTCATTACTCACAACAAGACCACGATGGAGATGGCCAGCCAGCTGGCTGGCGTGACGATGAACGAGCCGGGTGTGTCGCGGCTTGTCGCCGTGGACATCGACGAGGCGGTCAAGATGGCGGCGATGTAGTCATGGACGAATTACGCTGGGCACTGCTGCTGCTGGGCATCATCGTGGTGCTCGCCGTCTATCTGTACTCGCGTCACCAGTCGAACGAGGCCAAGTCGCGCCTGGGTACAGGCAGCAGTGGCGCTGATGACCGTGCCGAACCGATGATCACCGGAGAGGATCTCTGGGGCGCCGACGAAGACGATGATATCGACGTGCAAGCAGCAGCACCCCCGCCGCCCAAGGCGACGGTGGAAGCTCAGCGTGAACCCCGGCGAGGGCTTGCCGCCACGCGCCGCGAACCTAGCATTGGCGATGCTGCCCCTGACGAGGCGCAGGACGCGGAGCCGGATTCCGAGCCGCTGCCGAATATCGAGACTGAGCCGGTAGCGGCGCAAGATCCGGGGCCGCCTATCGATCCGGAGAAGATCGTGGCCATGCGGATGGCTGCACGCGCTGGCAACACCATGCCGGCAGAGGCGCTGGTTCTGAAGCTGCGGGAGCTGGGCCTGCGTCATGGCAAGTTCGGTATTTTTCACCGCCATCGCCCGGATGCTGATGGTCCGCCCTTGTTCAGCGTCGCCAGCATGACCGAACCCGGGTCGTTCGATCTTACGAAAGTACGCGATACGCGCCTGCCTGGGGTAACGCTTTTCATGGTGTTGCCGGGGCCGGAAGATCCGGTGCGCTGTTTCGAAGATATGGTCGAGGTGGCACGTGCGCTGGCGCAGGATCTCGAGGGTGAGATTCTGGATGAAAGCGGCAGCACCTGGAGTATCCAGCGCGAACGCTATATCCGTGAGGAATTGATCCGCTACCGAATGCAGCATCCTCAAAGGTAGTAGAGTCGTGAGCGCAAGGCGCCCCGCAGATGATGTGCCTGAACCAGACGCGGCGCGCGTTGAGCGACTGCGCGAAGAAATCGATCAGCACAACTACCGCTACTACGTACTGGATGATCCGAGCATCCCGGATGTCGAGTACGATCGCCTCATGCGCGAGTTGCAAGCACTCGAAGAACGCTACCCTCAGCTGGTGACAGCACAGTCTCCCACCCAGCGGGTCGGCGCCCAACCGCAGGGTGAATTTCGTGAGGTCCGGCATTCGGAACCCATGCTCTCGCTGGGTAACGCGTTTTCCGAGGACGAACTGCGCGCCTTTGGCAAGCGCATCGTCGACCGACTGCGCGCCGCGGGCGTCGAGGCTGCCGAAGACATGGCGTTCATGGCCGAACCAAAACTCGACGGCACCGCGATCAGTGTCCGCTACGAACAAGGCAGGCTGGTCCTGGCCGCCACGCGAGGTGACGGTACGCAAGGCGAGGACGTCACCCACAACGTGCGCACCATCAAGGCCGTACCGCTGCGGCTGACCGGAGATGATATTCCGCCAGTGCTGGAAGTGCGCGGTGAAGTGTTCATGCCCAAGGCCGGTTTCGAGAGGTACAACCGGGAGGCGGCTGAGCGTGGCGACAAGGTGTTCGTGAATCCTCGAAACGCTGCAGCGGGTAGCCTCAGGCAGTTGGATCCACGCCTGACTGCGAAGCGTCCCCTGGATATATTCTTTTATGGTCTGGGCGCGGTTGAGGGCTGGACGGTACCTTCGCACCAGAGCGAGATGCTGAACACATTGCGTCGCTGGGGGTTGCGCCTGTGTCCGGACGCCGAGCGCGTCAGCGGAATCGAGGGTTGCCTCGACTACTATCGCCGGATGGGCGATCGCCGGGCGGCGCTGCCTTACGATATCGACGGCGTGGTCTACAAGGTCGACGACCGCGAGCATCAACGCCTTCTAGGCGCGGTGTCCAGGGCGCCACGCTGGGCCATCGCCCACAAATTTCCCGCCCAGGAAGAGATGACCGTCGTTCGTGGCATTGAATTCCAGGTCGGGCGAACGGGGGCATTGACTCCCGTAGCGAGATTGGAGCCCGTGTTCGTCGGCGGAGTCACGGTAAGCAACGCCACGTTGCACAATATCGATGAGCTCAGACGCAAGGATGTGCGCGTGGGCGATACGGTCATCGTGCGTCGCGCAGGCGATGTGATCCCGGAGGTCATGCAGGTGATCCCCGATCGCCGTCCGTCCGATGCGCTAGTGGTGGAGTTGCCTGCGCACTGTCCGGTATGTGGCTCGGATGTCGTACGTCCCGAGGGCGAGGCAGTGGCCCGCTGTGTGGGTGGTCTGTACTGCGCCGCCCAGCGAAAGGAGGCTTTACGCCACTTCGCCTCCCGCAAGGCCATGGATATCGTGGGGCTGGGCACGAAGTTGATCGATCAACTTGTGGATCAGAGCCTGGTTCATACGCCAGCAGACCTGTTCTCCCTGTCGCAGGAGTCGCTCGAGTCACTTGAGCGAATGGGCGCGAAATCTGCAGAAAAGCTGCTGGCCTCTCTGCAAACGAGCAAGCAGACTACCCTTGCAAAGTTTCTGTTTTCCCTGGGTATCCGTGAGGTGGGCGAGGCTACGGCGGGTTCTCTGGCTATGCATTTTCGAGATCTGGAGAAGATCGCCTCGGCAGATGAGGAGGCGCTGCAGGAAGTGCCGGATGTAGGGCCGGTTGTGGCCGCCCACATCAGGGCGTTTTTTGATGAGGACCATAACCGCGAAGTCATTGATGCCTTGCTGGCAAGCGGAATCTCATGGCCTCAGCCGGCCAGGCTACCGGAGCCAGCCGCGACACCACTCGGCGGCAAGACCTTCGTCATTACGGGCACTTTGGAAAACATGACGCGCGAGGAAGCTAGCACTAGACTGGTAGCCCTCGGGGCGAAAGTTACGGGCAGCGTGTCGAAGAGTACGGATTTCCTGGTGGCGGGTGCGAAGGCCGGGTCGAAGCTCGCCAAGGCCGAGTCACTCGGCGTGGCAGTCCTCAGCGAAGAAGATTTCGAAGGATTGCTTGCCAAGTCAGAGTGAACGACCGCGCCAATGGTGCAAACCGGCCGACCAGGGCGAGCGGGCAGAATCGGGTTGGCTAATTCATGAAAACTTTCCGTCAGCGGCTTCTGAAAGTCGTGTTTGAGGTTATGCGGCCGTTCGCGCGGAGCTTGCTGCGGGTTGGAATCGGATACAAGGAGTTTTCAGAGATCGCCAAGATGGCCTTCGTTGATGTCGCATTGAGTGAGTACGGGATTCGAGGGCGGACGACGAACGTGTCCCGAGTCTCTGTAATGACAGGGCTTAGCCGTCGGGACGTAGCCCGTATGCGACGAAGAATCGCCGCGGTGGGGCCCGATGAGTTAACGGTTCGAAGTAAGGCGCCAGACGTCCTTCATTTTTGGCAAATTGATCCTGATTTCCTTACAACTGATGGTCGCGCGCGAGATATTCCGTTCGACGGGGACGGCATGACTTTTCGGGAACTCGTTAGGCGCTACGCAGGAGACTTACCGCCGGGCGCCCTCCTAAAGGAGTTGAGGCGAGTAGGAGCTATAACGGAGCTCTCAAGCGAGTTATTGCGACTGGAGAAATCCTATTTTATTCCCGAGGCGCACGAAGAACGCTTACTGCTTTCTCTTCAACGAAGCGTAAGGGGGTTGCTCTCGACGTTAGCGCACAATTGCAATATCGAACGAGACACTCCGGGACGGATCGAACGGATTGTTTACTCGGAGAGCCTAACGAGCGATCAGATTGATCTACTTCGAGCGCGATTGCGAGCAAGAATAGAGCTGTTCACCCGTGAGCTGGACTCCGAGTTTGCATCTCTAGAGCGTGAAGGGAACATGCGAGTGTCCGGGGCCGAGGGAACTGAGATAGTCGGGGTAGGCGTGTTCTATGTTGAGGGCGACGATTAGCGATGTCGTTCGGTGTCTGGCGCCAGCCGAAACCCATGTTGCGTATACCCTCAAGCTTCGTCTGCAGAAGGCAAGAGCGATTTCAGGGATTTCGTCACAATTCTGAGTTTTAGGGTCGCTTGGGTTGCTTTCCTTGCCGGGACTACCTCAGCGGCTAGAATTTTCCGCTTTCCTTAGAGCGCATAAAACGCGCAAAAATAAATAAAAAAGCGCATTAAATAGCTCCTAGAGCTATATTTGCCAATTTCCCTCAGGTTTTATCCAGGCACGTGGCAGCTTCGGTGCGGTCCTCCGCCTGCGCCAATGATCCTTCTTGACCGTGTAATAATTTGGGATAACAATCCCTTTAGTTGTATTATGTTGTCTGAATGTCAGATTCTGTTAAACACGGGCTGCTAGCCGCTTACCGTAAGTTCATGCGGCCCTTGGTGAGAATTCTCATTCGCCATGGGATCTCGATTAACGAGTTCAACGAGGTTTTGAAGGCCGTATACGCGGAAGTTGCCGAGAGTGATTTCAGTTTACCCGGGCGACGGCAGTCGCAATCGAGAGTGGCGATTCTGACTGGGCTAACGAGAAAAGAAGTTGCGCGGCTGAAATCGACAGACTTTGGAAGAAATGTCGATGCGAACAAGAAGGACGTTCACCGGGTTGCACGTGTCCTTGATGGTTGGCATCTGGATCCGGCCTACACAGGTCCATATGGCATGCCGATGGAAGTTCCGTTTGAAGCGTCATCCGGAATCAGTTTTACCGATTTGGTCCGCAGATACAGCGGGGACATGGCACCTCGGGCAATGCTTGATGAACTGTTGAGAGTCGGTGCGGCCAGGGAAATTGATAACGGTTGGATCCGGGTTCTGAATCGCTCT
>JAFIFN010000170.1 GCA_020832005.1 Gammaproteobacteria bacterium
TTTCGAGGTACCAGCTGGCGAGTTCCTCGCGTGTGGTGAACCACACGCCGGGCAGAGATTTCGCATGCTCCAGGAATTCCCGTACGGCGCGTACCCGGTAGGCGCGCCCGCTGACATGGGGATGCAGTCCGACATTCATCATCTTGCCCGTATGCTCGGCCTCGGCATAGAGCACGTCGAGTTCCTCAATGAGGATATCGCGGAACTCGTCCGTGGTATGGCCGCGTCGGGTGAGGATTGTGAAGTCGTTGATTTCGTTGCTGTACGGGGTCGAGACGATGGTGCCCTTGGGTGTCTGGACCAGGTAGGGCTGGTCGTCATTCATCAGGTCGCAGTAGAACAGGCAACCCGCCTCGGCGAGGATTGCCGGCGTATTGGGTGTGCCGCGCAGCGATGATGACAGCCAGCCTCGCGCTTTGCGCCCGGTGGTCTGTTCGAAGACCTCCAGGGTCTTGAGCACCACCTCGCGCTCGCGCGCCGGGTCCTTGGCAAAGTCCGTCAGCAGTTCGCCCTGCTCATAATTGTGCGCGAGCAGCTCCCAGCCCTGCTTCATCGGGTAGTCGACCATCGCGCGACGCAGCAGTGCGGTCTTGGCATTGAATGTGCAGCTGGCCGGCACACCCATCGACGTGAACAGTTCGAACAGGCGCCAGATGCCCACCCGCTGGCCGTATTCGCGCCAGCTGAAGTTGGGGAAGTCTGCCACGTCGCCCGGCAGTGGGTCAGGCAGGATCGCAGGGCCGCCGGCGTAGTAAGGGCGCGAATTATCCTTGACCATGTCCCAGTGTTCGAGATTGAAGGTCAGGATCAGGGCGATGCGCTTGCCGTCGGGAAAGCGCAGCGGCGGGCGTTCAGGAAAAGGGACGAACTCGTACTGCATGGCGGGGCTCCGGTGCGGATGAAGGTCGGCGGCAGCGACATGGTGGATGACGCGGCCTGACAACCCACAAAACTAGTGAGATTCTGCGTGGTGCACGAAGGGATCGGTCCCTGCCGGCCGCTAGGTGGACGCTCACCCACGCCGGAAGCCGGCGCGGCAGGGATATTCGGCAGGTGGACGAAATATCGCGTGGCAGGGTCAGGACCCGGACGAGCGGACTATTCTGTTGCCTCATAGCAAGGCAGGAGGCCGTGAGTTGAGAACCCAGGTATTTATTGCAGGTGCAGGTCCGGTCGGATCGGTGGCAGGCTATCTGTTGGCCCGGCAGGGTATCGACGTGGTGGTGGCCGAGTCGGAAGCTGAATGTCCGCGCGACCTTCGGGCCTCGACGTTCCACCCGCCAACGCTGGAGATGCTGGATGAACTCGGCGTCATCGACCTGCTGTTCAGCGAGGGACTCAAGGCGCCGGTTTACCAGTACCGTGATCGTGGCACGGACGAGGTGTTCTCCTTCGATCTCACGGAGATCTCGGACGTGACACGTCATCCCTATCGTGTGCAGTGCGAGCAGTGGAAACTGGCTCGTCATCTGACGGGTCTGCTTGCCGCGCAGGACAATGCCCGCCTGCTGTTCAGTCACCGCGTCGTGCATTTCACCCAGTCCGACCGCCAGGTCGATATCGCGGTGGAGACACCTTACGGTATCGATCATTACGAGGCGGACTACCTGATTGCTGCTGACGGTGCCAACAGCATCGTCCGCAAGTGGCTGGGTGTGGGTTTCGACGGCTTCACTTACCCGGAGCGCTTCCTGTGTCTGTCCACGAAGCTGCCGCTTGAGGATTATTTCGAGAACCTCGCCTACGTCAACTATGTCTCCGACCCGGAAGAGTGGGTGGTGTTGCTGCGCGTGCCGAGTGTCTGGCGGGTGCTCGTGCCTGCCAGGGACGTGGAGTCCGATGCCTCGCTGCTGACCGACGAGAAGAAAGACGAGGTCTTCGGCGGTCTGGTCGGTCGAGACCAGCAGGTCGTCACGCAGCATCGTACGATCTACCGCGTCCACCAGCGCGTGGCCACCACGTACCGGGTAGGTCGTGTGCTGCTGACCGGTGATGCGGCCCATCTGAACAACCCCCTCGGTGGCATGGGCATGAACTCCGGCATCCATGACGCCTGGGATGCCTGCCACAAGCTGATCAGCATCCTGCGCGAGGGTGCATCGGATTCGCTGCTGGACCTGTATGATCGTCAGCGCCGGACCGTGATGCACAAATATGTGCAGGCGCAGACGATCGCCAACAAGCAGGCGATGGAATCGCGTGATCCCGAAGACCAGGCCCGGCAGCGCGAACAGATGCGCCGTCTGATCAACAATGACGCGGAGCGCCGTGAATTTCTGCTCAGACAGTCCTTGTTCACGAGTCTGGAAGACGCCGCAAAAGTCGCTTGACCTATGGGCCGGGCGAACCAAATAACGAAAAACAGGAGTGGGACATGACCGATGTACAGGGTTGGCGCCGTCTTTTCGGTGTGTTGGGGCCCTCGACCAACACGATTGTGCAGCCGGACTTCGATGCCATGCGCCCGCCGGGCGTGACCAATCATTACAGCCGTATCTTCACGCCCGACAGCCAGGCCGTCAGCAACGAGACTTTCCTGGCGGGTACCCAGAAGATTGCGGACAACGTGCTCGCAGCGGTGGAGTCGGTGATGACATGCCATCCGCAGTACCTGGTGATGGGCATGTCGGCAATCACTTTCTACGGGGGCGTCGAGGGCAATGCGGCTTTCGAGCGCAAGGTGAGCGATGCCTCGGGCGTGAATGTCAGCACCGGAGCTGCGGCCACCCGCGCGGCGCTCGAGGCCTATGGCGTGCGCAGGCTGGCCTTTCTGTCACCGTACTTCCCTGCGGCCAATACCGAGGTACGGCGCTACTATGAGGAATCGGGCTTCACAGTGGTGCGTGACGTGTGCCTGCAGTGCCCATGCTGGACGCAGATCGCGCAGGTGCCCACCGAGCGTCTGCGCGAGGTGATTCTGGAGCTTGATGGTGATGACGTCGATGCGATTGTTCAGGTCGGGACGAATCTGAGCATGGTGCAACTGGCGGCTGCAGCCGAGCTGTTCCTGGGCAAGCCGGTGATCGCCATCAATACCGCCACCTACTGGCATGCGCTTCGTCACAACGGTATCAGCGACCAGATGACGGGCTTCGGACGACTGCTCGCCGAGTTCTAAGCGCACGATCCGACGACTTTCCGTACAGGGCTCGGCGCAACTGCCGGCAGCATTTCTGGCGCTTGAAATCTGACCGAGAGGTCAATTATTGTTGCCGCGTGCGGCCCCAACAGGCGGCGTGAACATCGTCCGGGGCCGGGGAGCGGCGTCTTTGGCAATCAAGGCTCGAAGTGCAGTAACCGGAAAGAAGTCGTGGCGGCGCAATCGCGCCGACAAGGAACGTCGCCTGATTGCGGCCTTCGATCGCATACTTCAGCGCGACGGTGTCCAGGGCGTGGGCATCAACCCTGTCGTCAAGGAGGCAGGCGTCGGCAAGGCTCTGCTCTACGAATATTTCGGCGGGCTGCACGGCCTGGCTGCGGCCTGGGCGAAGAATACCCAGTTCCTGCCGTCCGACGAAGAAGTCGGCGGCTCCGACCGGCAACTCTATGCCAGCCAGTCCACGGCAGATCAGCTGACTGGCAATTATCGCCGGTTTGCCCGAGCCCTGAGACGAAGACCCCGTACCCTGGAGATCCTCGCCAACGAGTTGACCCAGTCCACCCAGCTCACGCGCACGCTCGAGGATATCCGCAGCGATTACGGCAAGGGTCTGGCGAAGTACTTCACGCGCCCCGAAGAGTACGCAAGCGATGAGGCGATTGCGCTGCAGATCGTGATGTACGCGGCCGTGAATTATCTGGCCATGCGTTCGCGGACCTCGCCTCGATATTTCCATCTGCGCCTGGACACCGAGGAGGGCTGGCAGGTGATCGACGAGATGATCGGGCAGGTGATCGCCCTGGTGCTGGGGCAGCCAGACTCTTCCTAGCCGATCCGGCCATACGGGGCCATGCAGTTGGCAGAGGTTTGTAATTGACCTAATGGTCAGATACTGCTAATTTGCCGATGCTGGTGGTGGGCGCACCTGGCGGTGAGCCGCCCGCGCGGTTCGCATAACGGGAGGCAGCATGTCAGGCAAAGTGGTGGTGATTACCGGCGGCACGCGCGGCATTGGTCGTGGAATGGCCGGCGCGTTCCTGGAGAGCGGTTGCCGGGTCGTGTTCACGGGCCGCAGCGATGAGTCCGTCGAAGCGGCGCTTGCCGCTGCCCCGTACGCAGGGCGCGGCGATACGGTGCTGGGCAGCGCCTGTGACTCGGCTGATGCTTCGGCCCTGCAGGCGCTGTGGGATCAGGCTGTTGCCCGATTCGGGCGCGTCGATATCTGGATCAACAACGCCGCGCTGATGTCACCGCGCAGGCAGTTCGATCGCCAGGCTCACGAGACGATCGATGCGGTTATCCGTACGAACGTCATCGGCGCAATGTCGGCGACACATGTTGCGCTCAACGGCATGCTGGCACAGGACGGTGGCGGACAGATCTTCAATTTCGAAGGTTTCGGCAGCGATGGCATGGTGCGTCCCGGCATGGCCATCTACGGCAGCAGCAAGGCCGCGATGCGCTACTTTTGTCGCTCGATGGCGAAAGAGTACCCACAGGGGCCCGTTCGCCTGGGCAGTATCAGTCCGGGCATCGTGATCACTGACATGATCACCGGTGAGCGCAAACAGCTCAGCGATGAACAGTGGCAGCGCTCGCAACGCATGTACGAGATTCTCGGCGATCGCGTGGAGACGGTCGCACCCTGGCTGGCCAGCAAGGTGCTGGCCAGTGAGCGTCATGGCGATCGAATAGTGTGGCTGACCCCTGGCAAGGCGTTCCGACGTTTCGCCGGACGATTCATCCTGCGCAGGCGGCGCCCGGATGTGTTTGCCACGGCCGACGGCAATTGACGGAAACCCCGGGATGCCAACACAAGCGCCAAGTTATAGCCTCGTACGGGCAGCACTGATAGGTCTTGTCAGCTGCCTGTTTGCAGCCATGCTCCCGGCGCAGGCGTCGGATGAAGCGCCGCGACCGTTGCTGGCAGCGACATACGGCGAACTGTGTACGACATGCGATGCCTACCTGCTGTGCGAACCGACTACGTCATCGGCGATGGACGCGCGGCTGTTGCATGTGCACAAGCACACTTTCTGGGGCCAGATCGGCACGATCTGGACCTGGCTGCGCCACCTTTTTCAGCCGGTGCGCCCTGATACGCGGCATCTGACCGTTTACCAGCCATCTGACGACGGACGCTGGGCTGTTGAGAGCGAGGCGCGTGTCACCCTTGATCTGCGCACGCTGCGCATCCAATTCCCGGCGGGCTGGATCGATCGTAATGACGGTGGCTGGCACGATCTGCTTGATCAGCGTATCGGCGTATGCCGCCCGGTTGGGCCTGAAGTGTCGAGCGGAGAATCCCCATGAACGATATTGCAGCCTCTCAGGCCTCCAGTGTTGATCCCCTGCGCTGGGCGAGCTTTCGAACCCACCCGATGCGCTCGCTGGGAATCGTCCTGGTGCTGTTCAATCGCTGGGTGTTCGGCCTGTTCTACATTTTTGCAGCGATCAACAAGTTTCGCGGTGGCTATCTGTTCACCGACAAGCTGCGTGCGACGCTGCAGGCGCGTGTGCCGGAACTGCCGCCCGACTCGTTCGCCGTCACCTACATCGAGTCTTTCATCATACCGCTGTATGTACCGATATCCTGGCTGATCGCCTGGGGGGAGCTGGCAGCCGGTGTGGGCCTGTTGCTAGGCCTGTGCACCCGCTGGGCAGCGGCGTTTGCGTTGTTCTTCATCGTCAATTTCGCGATCGGCGGTTTTTACGACGCGTCATTGATCGTGCTTGGCGCCATCGCCGTGTTGTTCATCGTCACGCCATCAGGCCGCTGGATGGGCCTCGACCGGCGGCTGCACGCGCGCTATCCGGGCAGCATCTGGTTTCGCTGATCGCCGCTACGTGAGTCTGAGGCAACACGGCCTAAGCTTGCCCGGACACGAGTGACCAACTAGTGGTCGCTCCAGCCAGAAGCTGAAAAACTTCTCTTCCCAAGTAATGGACCGCTCGGTCCATTTTGCTATCGTCGCCTGACCGTGCACGCAAGCCACGGCATGAGCGCCCGCAGATCGTCCGAGGTCTGCATAGAGCGCAGCGATGAACCGGACGGGGAGTGAAGCAGATGAGAGCAAGCAAGAGAATGCCGGCGTACCTGGGCATCGCTGCGGCGAGCCTGGGGCTGGGGACACAATCGGCGCTGGCGGAAGGCGTGAGCCAGGCCATCGAGGAGATCATCGTCACCGCACGTGCACGTGAGGAATCGTTGCAGGTGATTCCGTTTTCCATCCAGGCGATCACCAGTGAAATGATTGCCAACCGCGACCTGCGCCGCCTCGAGGAACTCGTACAGATCACGCCGGGCCTGCTCTATGAGCCGGTGGCCACGGGGCTGTCGGGAAATCCCGTGATCCGCGGGCAGGCCAACACCGCAACCACTGCGCGTATCCAGAACACCGCCGTGTTCCTCAACGGCGTGTACCTGCAGCGCCAGTCCATGATCAATCCCGGCCTGCTGGAGATGGAGCGCATCGAGGTGCTCAAGGGACCGCAGAGCGCGGCATTCGCCCGCAACGCGTTCTCGGGCGCGATCAACTACATCACCAAGGGGCCTGAGGAGGAATTCGGTGCCTCGGTGTCCTACACCCGCGGATCACACGACCGCGAGGATCTGACGTTCAGTATCACCGGCCCCCTGGGCAGTGATCGCGTCCTGGGTCGCTTCGCTTACGGTCAGTCCGAATACGACGGCCACACCCGTAACACTCACCCGATGGCCAGCATCAACACGCCCGGACCAAGCACCCGCGATCGTGTCGGCGGCTGGGATGACACGACCTACAACGCAGGGCTGCGGATACTGATCAGCGATGCGCTGACCTTCGACGCCGATTACTTCCGCAGCGAGCAGTTCAGGGAGGCCGACGCGTCGTTCTGGCTGCAGGGCGTGGGCGCCGAGGTGCTGGCGGGCGCGCAGTACAACACCATGAACTGCAACGACGCGGTGCTGGACCTGGGTTTTGCGGGTAGCGGCTCGGGCAACACGCTGTGGTGCGGTGCCCTGCCCATGCAGAATCCCTTGCTGGACGGCCTGTACGTC
>JAFIFN010000171.1 GCA_020832005.1 Gammaproteobacteria bacterium
AGCACTTGCAACCCCACGCGGGGGGGGGGGGCCCGGGGGCCCCCCCCCCCCCCCGCCACGCAGGACCCCGACACTGTGTCGAAGCCGTTTCGCAAAGACCCGTCCCAGCGCAACGCGCCCTAGGCCGACAGGGCCCCAGGCCCTGCGCGACCCGAACGACAACACCGCGAATAAACGCGCTCAAGACATGCTGATGCCACAGCCGTTCCTTGATCAGGCCCGACTCGATAGTCTTCGCTCATGACAGGAGTGTATCGAATGAGTTTCAGAATGCCGCTCGCCGTGCTGCTGATCGCCAGCCTATGCGGTTGCAGTGCGACAGTCGTGCTTCCCGACCCGCAGGACATTGAGACGCCGCGCACCGTGTATGTGATCGAGCATGGCTGGCACACCAGTCTCGTGCTCACCGACGCCGACGATGCGATGCTGCGCTTCGTCTACGGCGACTGGCACTGGTACGCGCAAAGGCGGACCGGCTTCTGGCGTGCCTTCGGCACACTGTTTTCACCCACGCAAGGCGCGCTGGGCCGGCAGGCCATGCCTGCGCCGTCATCACCCGAAGCGATCCGTGCGCATTCACGCGTTGCCATTGATGAGATTCACAGCCTTACCGTGGCGGCGATGCACGTCGATGCACTGATTGAGCGCCTCGAATCACGTTTCGCAGCCACGCAAGACACGCTGATCTACAATGAGGCCTACGGCCTGGAGTTCGTCCAGGACCCGAAAGCCTATACGCTCGGAGACAATTCCAACCACGTGGTTACCGAATGGCTTGAAGCGCTCGATGTCGAGATTCGTGGCAGCCCCATCTACGGCAACTGGCGTTTCCAGAGCGAATCACGTTGAACCCGGGGGCTCGGCTTCAATGCGGTAGAAGCTGCAGGCATTCTGCCAGAGCACTTGCGCGGCACCCGTGACACCGAGGGCATCCAGCACAAGATCATAGTCCTCGTCACGGTAAGCGCGTGGTGCCCGTGTCGAGGGCAGGTCCGTACCGAACATCAACGCTGCCGGATCTTCAGCATGAAGCTCCCGCAGGGCTGCTGCCACATCGAAATCAACGCGCCCGAACCCTGTCGCCTTGACGCGCACGCCTTGCGCAACCAGGCTGCGAAGTGTCGGCAGGCCGGCCTTCGACAGCCCGAGGTGATCGATACTCAGACGCGGCAATGCGGCAAGCACGGGCAGCATGGGCGCAAGTTCGGCTGCATCGGCGTAGATCTCGACATGCCAGCCGGCCAGCGCATGGACGCGCCACGCCAGCGCCTCCAGCGCAGCAAGATCGACGGTACCGCCACGCCGCAGATTGATGCGCACACCACGCACCCCTGCTTCAGCCAGTGCACGGATCTGTGCATCACTGGCCGTCGGCGACAACTGCACCACCCCGACGTAACCCGGACCCAGGATGCGCAGTGCGTCGAGCAGCCATGTCGTATCCATTCCCTGGAAAGACCCCGACACCAGCACACCTCCAAGCAGTTCATGGCCGGCCATGCGTGACAGGTAATCGGCACACGTGAAAGGTTCCGGCACGAAGCCCTGGTTGGGCACCAGCGGAAATCGCGCATCGATGATGTGCAGGTGGGCATCGAAAAGCCGGCGGGTCATATCGCCGCCCAGCCGCGAAACAGCAGCCAGAGGCCCGCGAGCATGAGCACGGCAGCAGCAGCCCGATTGATCAGCCGCAGCATCGTGCCCCCGGCGAATACCCGCAGGCGACTTGCGGCCAGCGCGTAGATCAACTTGACTCCGCCGACGGCCACGATCGCCAGCAGCATCACCAGCAATGCATCGACCAGCGTCAGCCTCGCCAGATCAAGAAACGCCGGGAAGAAACCCAGGTAGAACACGATGGCCTTCTGATCTGCCAGCGTGACCAGCAGGCCGGCCATGAAGCTGGACAACCACGTGGCCTCGAGCGGCGGTTCTGCGCCGTCGTGGTGCGCAACTGCCCGCCACAGGCTCACCGCCAGCATGAGCAGGTAGACGCCACCGGCAATCCGTACAAGGAAAAACAGCTCGCCCATCAGCCCGGCGAGTAGCGCAAGCCCGAAGATCGCGAACACGATGAACACCAGGTCACCCACGACGATGCCCAGCGTTGCGGCCAGACCATGACTGAAGCCGAACGCGGCCGCGCGGGCCGACACCGCCATGACACTGACGCTGGGCACCGCGGCCAGTACGGCCATGGCGACAAGCAGTGACAGCGCGGCGGCCAGTGTCATTTCCGCCTCCCGTCGGGCGCAAGATAGTCACCCGACGCGATCCGCGGATGTCCGCTGACAGCGCCGCGATAGACGTAGGTCCAGGCCTGCCGCTGCGTGCTGCGCGCAGTGACAACATTCACGACGACACGCTCGAACCCGCCTGTCGCGTGCTGATCGGGCGAGCAGCCTTCGTAGAGATCAAGCCTCTCCAGCACCGCGGGCGCATCAATCAGGGCGTGCAGATCACCGTGCACCCAGGCGCGCCCAGTGGCGGTGATGACAAGGCCCGGGTAGGCACCAAGATCGATCATCTGGCCGCGCGTGCGGCCGGCGCCGGCCGGCCGGGTGCCCGGCATCAGCAGATCGAAACGGGAGTTTCGACTGCCGGTACGCAGGGTACCGTAGACGAACAGGTACGCGGGGTCCGCCGCCGTCAGGTTGCTGCTGTTGTCGCCCATATTCAAGACCGCCGCCCCTGCGCCGGATGATGATACGCAGGGTGTAGTGAGGCGACAATGCGGCCAACAGGCACGCTATACGGTAGGCTTGGTGATCGCTCGTCGAGGCTGGCTGACACCTGTAAACGAACACGCGGAAACCGTGAAGGAGAATGCTTCCATGTCGACTCCCATGCGCTGGCTCACTCTCGCCTGCGTCGCGGCCATACTCTGGCTGGGCCCGTCCCAGAGCGCTCGAGGCCAAGCGACGGCGCCCGAAAACCCGGTACCCGAGGGCTTCGTGCTCTCTCCCATGGCCCGTGCAACCGTGTTCGTGCGCGACCAGCAGGAATCACTGAAACTCTACCGCGATATTCTCGGTCTACGTGTGCGCTTCGATCAGGAATTCAGTGATGAACGTTTCAACCAGGTGCTCGGTACCGAGGGCCGCACATTCCGGATGACGATCCTGCAATCCGGCGACACCATCTACGGCAACGTGGGACTTTTGCAATTCGTCGACGATGATCATGCATCATCTCAGCCTTTACAGACCCCGGCTGCCAGGACAGGTGACGTCGCCCTGGTGTTCATGACCAGCGACATCGACACCATCGCCGGGAAGCTCCGCGCGGCGGGCTACACGATCATCTCACCGCCCATGGTGCTGTTCCCGCGTGAGGACATGACGACAGACCCGCGCGAGATGCTGTTTCGTGACCGCGATGGCATCCTGGTGAATCTGATCCAGCCGGGCGTACCCAGGGAGCAATGACGGATTCGTTTAGGTTTCCGCGCACAAGGGGCGCACCGGCCGCGCAACCCCAAGGCGCGGCGCTGCTGCTCGACCAGGGCAGCCATGCCTGCAAGGCCAGCATCGTCGACCCCGATGGGCGCGTTGTCAGCGCACATTCGGTGCGCGTGGCGGCGACGACCGATGCCAATGACGAAGATCGCGTGGAGTACGAACCGCAGGCGTTGATCACCGCGATGCGCGAGGCCATTGCCACGGCCATAGCAGAACTTCCGCCAGACGCGCCGGAGATCAGTGCAGCCGGGCTGGCGACACAGCGTTCCACCATCGCGTGCTGGGATGAACACACTGGCGAGCCGCTGTCGCCGATCATTTCCTGGCAGGATCGACGGGCCGCCGACTGGCTGGCGTCGCTGGCCCCTGACCCCGACGCCATCCGGCAGATCACCGGGCTGGTGCCCAGTGCGCATTACGGTGCCAGCAAGCTGCACTGGTGCCTGGAAAATCTCCCGCAGGTCGCTCGCGCACTGCGCGAAAAGCGCCTGCGCATGGGCCCTGTCTCCAGCTACCTGCTGTACGCACTGCTGGCACAACGCCCCTGCGTGGTCGATCCCGCCAACGCTTCACGCACGCTGCTGTGGGATGTCAGCCAGCGCGACTGGTCACCGAAACTGCTCGAGCTGTTCGACATTCCGCGCGCCTGTTTGCCCGACTGCGTGCCCAGCCGGCATGACTTCGGGCAGCTCGCGGGCGAACTGCCGCCGATTCCGCTGTGCGTCTGCACCGGCGACCAGGCCGCAGCTCTGTTTGCCTGGGGCGAACCTGATACCGATACCCTGTACGTCAATATCGGCACCGGTGCCTTCGTGCAGCGGGCCTGCGCGGATCATCCCCCCGCGGAGCCGGGTCTTTTGCAAAGCGTCGCATGGCAGGACGCCGAGCGCACGCTGAGCGTGCTCGAGGGCACGGTCAACGGGGCCGGCTCGGCTGTGACATGGCTGGCCGCACAGGCCGGCGTCAGCGAAGACAGCCTGTTCGAACAGGCTGAACGCTGGCTTGAAGAGATCGACGCACCGCCGCTGTTCATCAATGGCGTCGGCGGTCTGGGCGCGCCGTTCTGGAATCCGCATTGCCCAATCGAGTTCGCCGGTCTGGATGATGCGTCGGAGGCAGACACGCTGCCGGCGCGCATGGTCGCCGTGATCGAGAGCATCGTGTTCCTGTTGATGGCCAATATCGAGGCCATGGAGACCGCCGCAGGGTCTGCGCGACGCATCCTCGTCAGCGGTGGCCTGTCTCGGCTGGACGGCCTGTGCGGCAGGCTCGCGGGGCTCAGCGGTCGGACGGTGGAGCGCGCGGTGGACATCGAGGCCACGGCGGCAGGACTGGGCTGGTTGCTGACCGGCACGGGCAGCGCGGGTGAGATTTCCCGGCGATTCGACGCTCGGTCCGACACCCGGCTAAGCCTGCGCTACCGCGAATGGCTTGAGCGACTGCCTCGGCATTGAAGCATCAGTGCTGCGAGTCAGCCCCGAGGATCGCTTGGTGCCCCGGGGCTGCCGCGATGTCCCGGCGCGGACGTCCAGGGGCCCTGGCTCAGGCGTCAAGCGCCTCGCGCACACGCTCGGCAAGTCTGCGCATGCGAAAGGGTTTCTGCAGAAAGTACAGGCCCCGATCCAGCACACCATGGGGCGCGAGCACATCCTGCGGATAGCCCGACATGAACACGCATGGCAAGCCGGGCTGACGCTCCAGCAGCAGCTGCCAGAGTTCCCGGCCGCTCATGCCGGGCATGATCACATCCGAGACCAGCACGTCGATGCGACCGCCGTGCCGGTCGAACAGCACCAGTGCCTGCGCCGGTGAATCGGCTGCCAATACCCGGTAACCCAGTTCTTCGAGCATGCGCTGGCTGAGTTCCAGCAGCAACGCCTCATCCTCCACCAACAGGACGGTCTCGCTGCCGCGCGCCGGCCGTTGCGCCGAGAGGGGCTCCGGGCGCGCGGCGAGCACCCCGTCTGACTGAAACGCGCGCAGGTAAATCGTGAAACAGGCACCGGCATCCGGCGCGCTGGTCACCGAGACAAAGCCTGCGTTCTGGCGGACGATGCCATAGACGGTGGCAAGACCCAGCCCCGAACCCTGGCCCGGAAGCTTCGTCGAGTTAAACGGCTCGAACACCCGCGCACGCGACTCATCGTCCATGCCAACCCCGTCATCACAGACGCTCAGCGCTACGTAGCGCTCACCCGGCCGCATACCCTCATGGCTCGCGCACAATGCCTCGTCGGCGGTCAGGATTCGCGTCTCGATGGTCACCGAACCGTGACCCGCGCATGCGTCGCGCGCGTTGATGACCAGGTTGACGAGGACCTGGTCCAGCTGGGCTGGATCGATCTCCACCGCCGGCACCCCCTTACACGGCGCCCAGGCAAGCTCCACACCTTCTCCGATCAGTCGCGCGAGCATGCTGACCATGCCCGAGATTGTTGCGTTGAGATCAAGCACCTGCGGTGCGATAGTCTGCTTGCTGGCAAATCCCAGCAGCTGGCGCGTCAGTTCCGCCGAACGCATGCCGGCCTCGCGGATACCCTCCAGGCTCTTTGCCACAGGGTGTGTGGCTTCGACCTCCAGCTTGGCCATATCCACCGCACCGAGAATCACGCTGAGCATATTGTTGAAGTCGTGCGCAACGCCACCGGCGAGTCGACCGACGGCCTCCAGCTTCTGGGCCCGTCGCAACTGGGCTTCGAGCTGCTCACGGCGAAGGGCGGTGGACAGCAGATCGCTGAACACCCGCAGCGCCCGGCACTGGATCTCCGACCAGGGACGTGCCGTGTGGATGTTCTCGAGGCCGGCGTAGGCGACGAGCTTTCCGTCGCGAAGAATCGGCATGGTCAGCAGTGCACGAATCTTCTGGCTTTCGCAGATCGCCCGCTCAGCCGCCGCCTCCGGCGGCAGCGCTGCAACGTCCTCGATCTCAATCAGCTCTCCGCGACGCAGCGCCTTGAGCCACCAAGCGAAATCACTGCTGCGCAGATTCTGGCTGTTGGCCAATTCCGATACCACACCGTCACGACACCACTCGTGGGTGTTGGAAAACCTGGCCGCAGGCTCGTCGAATCTGAACACATGGGCGCGATCGGCGTGGGTGAATCGACCGATCTGCCTAAGCGAGATGTTGATGGCGGTGTCGAGATCTGCACTCGTCACGAAACGCGTCGAGAGCTGCGAGACGAAATGCTCGAAGTCACCGCGTTCGCGCAGGGCTTGCTCCGTCGCACGCTCGATGGTGATGTCCTGGGCGACGCCAATGGCGCGCCGCGGCCGGCCATGCTCATCGTATTCAAGCACCGTGCGGGCCCGCACCCAGACGACTCTGCCGTTCGCGATAATGCGGTGTTCGAGATCGTAGACTTCGCCACGCTCGAGCGCTTCGACGGCACGGATGACCGCGTCGCGGTCTTCGGGGTGAATGCGCTCGAGGATCAGGCTGCGCCTGAGCGGCGTGCCCTCAGGAATGCCGAAAAGGGCATAAGCTTCCGGCGACCACGTCAGCTTGCGGGTGTCGAGCTCCAGTACATAGCTGCACAGTCGCGCCGCGGACTCAACGCCCGCCAGGTGCGCCTGGCAGCTGCGCAATTGCGCTTCAAGGTCGATGCTCAAGGCAAATTGAAAACCGGTGGCTC
>JAFIFN010000172.1 GCA_020832005.1 Gammaproteobacteria bacterium
TGGTTTCTGGACCTGAACTCGGTGTCGCCGCGCGCGAAGCAGAATGTGGCGGAAATTGTGCATGCAGCGGGCGCGCGCTATGTCGAGGCGGTAATCATGTCACCGATAGCCCCTGCGCGCGTCGCCTCGCGGATCCTGCTCGGAGGGCCGCATGCACGTGAGTTCGGCGTGCTGGCGCGTGGCCTGGGATTCGCCGGGGCGGAGTTCTTTGATGAAAACATAGGCCGCGCATCGGCGACGAAGATGTGCCGAAGCGTCATCGTGAAAGGTATGGAAGCGCTGCTACTTGAGGCCCTGCTGGCAGCGCGGGCCGAAGGCGTGGATGATGAAGTGCTGGCTTCTTTGGGGAATGTTTTTCCACATCCCAATTGGCCAGCGCATGCCCACTACCTGATTTCACGCGCGCTTCAGCACGGAGCGCGACGTGCTGAAGAAATGCGCGAGGCCGCCCGCACCGTGGCGGACGCTGGCATCGCGCCATGGATGGCCGAGGCCTGTGCGAGTCGCCAGCAATGGGCAGCTCAGTTCGGTGAGTTCCATGCGCATTCGGACTTGCACGCGTTGCTCGATGAAATGCGCGCCGTGAACGCCACTGGTTTCGCGCAGGAGCGGAAGAGCCGATGATTATCGACTGCCACGGTCATTACACCACCGCGCCCGCACCACACCAGGCGTACCGCGACGCGCAACTGGCTGCTTTCAGGCGAGGCAAGCCGCTGCCTAAGCCGTTTGACGTCAGCGACGACGAGATCCGCGAGAGCATAGACGAAAACCAGCTGACGCTCATTCGCCAACGCGGCACCGACATGACGATGTTCTCACCGCGTGCCTCGGCCATGGCCCATCACCTGGGGGATGCGAGCGTTTCGCGTGCATGGACTGAAGCGTGCAACAACCTGATCTACCGCGTGATCTCACTGTACCCGGAGACCTTCATCGGCGTCTGCCAGCTCCCGCAATCACCCGGAGTCCCGATAGAGGAGTCTATCGCCGAGCTTGAGCGGTGCGTCGACGAACTCGGATTCGTCGGGTGCAACCTCAATCCCGACCCTTCCGGCGGTCACTGGACCTCACAACCGCTTACCCACAAGAGCTGGTATCCGCTTTTCGAAAAGATGGTGGATCTCGACGTACCCGCGATGATCCATGTGTCGGCCAGTTGTAACCCGAATTTCCATGCGACCGGTGCGCATTACATCAACGCGGATACGACGGCGTTCATGCAGTTTCTGCAAGGCGACTTGTTTGGCGATTTTCCCGAGCTGCGGTTCATCATCCCGCACGGGGGCGGTGCGGTGCCCTACCACTGGGGCCGATACCGGGGGCTCGCGGACATGCTCAATCAGCCGCCGCTCGCCGAACATGTCATGAAGAATGTCTATTTTGACACCTGCGTATACCACCAGGCCGGCATTGATCTGCTATTCCGGGTAATCGACATTGACAATATCCTGTTCGGCTCGGAAATGGTCGGCGCCGTACGCGGGATCGATCCGCAGACCGGGCAGTACTTCGACGACACCAGACGCTACATCGACGCACTCGATCTTTCTGATGGCGACCGCCATAAGGTGTACGAGGGCAACGCAAGGCGTGTTTACCCTCGGCTCGATGCCCTGTTAAAGGCTAAAGGCAGGTGACCAGATGAGTGCATTCACAGTGGATGCCGACTGGCTCCCCTTTCATCCAGCGCCCGCGAAGCCTGAGTTCACGCCACCAGCCGGTGCGGTCGATGCGCACTGCCACGTGTTCGGTCCCGGAGACACGTTTCCTTTTGCACCGGAACGCAGGTACACGCCGTGCGATGCGCCGAAGCAGCGGCTCTGGGCCCTGCGCGACCATCTTGGTTTCGAGCGGAACGTCATCGTGCAGGCCACCTGCCATGGCGCTGATAACCGCGCGCTGATCGATGCGCTAGAGGATGCGAACGGCAGGGCGCGCGGTGTGGCCACAGTGCGCCGAGATGTTGGCCGGGCTGAGCTCGGGCAACTGCACGCCGCAGGCGTGCGGGGCGTCCGCTTCAACTTTGTCAAGCGCCTGGTCGACACGCTGCCGTTCGATTCGCTCCGGGCGATTGCCTCAAAGATTGAGCCGCTCGGTTGGCATATCGTGATCTACTTCGAGGCCGCTGAACTGCCCGACCTGTACGAGTTCTTTACGTCGCTGCCGACGACCGTTGTCGTGGACCACATGGGCCGGCCTGATGTCTCGAAGGCGGTAGACGGCCCCGAGTTCAGTCTGTTCAAACAGCTGCTCAACGACCATCCGAATTTCTGGTCGAAGGTGAGTTGCCCGGAACGGCTCTCGCTGGAGGGCCCGCCTGCTTACTCGGACGTCGTGCCGTTCGCGAGGCGCATCATCGAAAACTTTCCCGACCGCGTGATGTGGGGCACCGACTGGCCGCACCCGAACATGAAGTCCCATATGCCCGACGACGGCGCGCTGGTTGACCTCATTCCACGAATTGCACCGACCGCAGAGTTGCAACAGAAGTTGCTGGTTGACAACCCGATGCGGCTGTACTGGTCGCACTGACTACAGGGGGAGACCGGACGTGGCACTGAAAAAGCCCTACAGCAACATCCCTGGCACGACGATCTTCGATGCTGACCAGGCGCGCCGGGGTTACCACCTCAACCAGTTCTGTATGTCGCTGATGAAGCCCGAAAACCGAGAGCGCTTCAAAGCGGACGAACGCGCTTGTCTCGATGAGTGGCCTATGAGCGAGGAGCAAAAACAAGCCGTGCTCAAGCGCGACTACAACCGCATGATCGAGCTCGGCGGAAATATCTATTTCCTGGCAAAAATCTTCTCGACAGATGGCCTGAGCTTCCAGCACGCGGCCGCATCCATGACCGGCATGAGCCAGGAAGCCTATGCACAGATGATGTTGTCTGGCGGTCGTGCGCCTGAACACGAGCAGGAGAAGCAATAGCATGGCAAGGATTACGGCAGGTGTAAGTACCTCGCACGTACCCGCGATCGGCGCGGCCATCGATCTGGGCAAGACCGCAGCGCCGTACTGGGTGCCGGTGTTCGCCGGCTACGAGTATTCGAAAAAATGGATTGCGCAGCAGAAACCCGACGTAATCGTGCTCGTCTACAACGATCACGCTTCTGCGTTTAGTCTGGATCTGGTACCGACTTTCGCAATAGGGTGCGCAGAAGAATTCAGGCCAGCGGACGAAGGGTGGGGCCCTCGCCCGGTCCCGATTGTGAAGGGCCATGCCAAACTCGCGGCGCACATAGCGCAGTCGGTTATCCAGGACGACTTCGACTTGACGATCGCGAACCGCATGGATGTCGATCATGGCCTTACCGTGCCACTGTCGTTGCTATTCGGTCAGCCAAAGCAATGGCCGTGCCTCGTAATTCCGCTGGCGGTAAATGTCGTTTTGTATCCGCCACCGTCTGGTCGCCGCTGCTACGAGCTGGGCCGGGCCATCAGGCGTGCCGTGGAGTCATACGATGACGATCTGGATGTCCAGGTCTGGGGTACCGGCGGGATGAGCCATCAGTTGCAGGGTCCGCGGGCCGGCCTCATTAACCGCCAGTTCGATAACGCATTTCTCGATCGGATCGTCAACGATCCCGAAGGCCTGTCGCGAAAACCGCACCTGGACTATGTTCGCGAAGCAGGTTCCGAGGGCATTGAGCTTGTGATGTGGCTCATCATGCGCGGCGCATTGAATGCAAAGGTCACGCAGAAGCACCGCTTCTATCATGTGCCGGCATCGAATACGGCTGTCGGGCATCTCGTTCTGGAAAACGCTTGAGCCCAACCAGGAAAAGTGTCTGGAGGTAAATCATGAACATTGTGCTTGCTGGTCCTGGCGCCTTCGGAATCAAGCATCTCGACGCGATCAACAAGATCGACGGCGTCGAGGTCGTCTCGCTCGTGGGGCGCACGCTGGACAAAACCAAAGCGATCGCGGAGAAGTACGACGTCGACCACGCGACGACCGATCTCGGCGACGCCCTCGAACAGCCTGGTGTCGATGCGGTCATTCTGTGTACACCGACGCAGGGGCATGCGACTGAAGCACTGCAGTGCCTGGAAGCCGGAAAGCACGTACAGATAGAAATTCCCCTTACGGACAACTGGGCAGATGCCAGGGCCGTGTATGACAAACAACAGGAGACCGGCTTGGTATGCATGGTCGGCCATACGCGCCGATTCAATCCCTCTCATCAATGGGTACACAGGAGAATCAATGCGGGAGAGCTCAAGATTCAGCAAATGGATGTGCAGACCTATTTCTTTCGGCGCAAGAACATGAATGCGCTTGGGGAGCCGCGTTCGTGGACCGACCATCTGTTGTGGCATCACGCCGCACACACGGTAGACCTGTTTGCGTACCAGACAGGCGAAAAGATCGTAGAGGCCAACGCCATCCAGGGTCCAATCCATCCGGACCTCGGTATTGCGATGGACATGTCCATCCAGCTGAAGTCCGAGACTGGTGCAATCTGTACGGTCTCGCTCTCCTTTAACAACTATGGGCCGCTGGGTACGTTCTTTCGCTACATTTGCGACAACGGTACCTACATTGCTCGCTACGACGATCTTGTTACCGGTCGAGAGGAACCTATCGATGTTTCCCAGGTGGATGTTTCGATCAACGGGATCGAGCTGCAGGATCGGGAGTTTGTCGCTGCGATCAACGGGGGCCGGGAACCCAACGCGAGCGTGGGCAAGGTGCTGCCATGCTACGAGGTGCTGCATGAGCTGGAGCAGCAGCTAGAGGCCAGGAGAACCTGAACTGTGATGGAGCGAAAGCTCGCAGGCAGGCCAGTCGAGGCGATCGGCCTTGGATGCATGAATCTCAGTCACGCGTACGGCAAGCCGCCTGGCGAGAAGGCTGCTGTGCGGCTGCTCCATCGTGCTGTTGAGCTCGGTGTCCAGCATTTCGATACGGCCGCGCTGTACGGGTTTGGCAAAAATGAATGGTTACTTGGTAAGGCGCTGAGCCAGCACCGGCAAGAGATTTTCCTCGCCAGCAAGTGTGGCCTGGGCGGCGTGGACGGCAAGCGTGTGATCGACGGTCGACCCGAGACCCTGCTCAGAACAATTGACGATGCACTGATGCGTCTGCAGACATCGTTTATCGATCTCTATTATCTGCATCGGTGGGACCGGAATGTGCCGATAGAAGACAGTGTCGGTGCAATGGCCCGCATGGTCGATGCAGGAAAAGTCGGCGCCCTGGGTCTCTCGGAGGTGTCTGCGCAAACCCTGCGTCGGGCACACGCGGTCCACCCGATTGCGGCGGTGCAGACAGAGTACTCCCTCTTCACGCGAAACGCAGAAATCGCGGTGCTGGATGCTTGCCGGGACATCGGCGCGGCGTTCGTTGCGTTTTCGCCGTTAGCCCGCGGTTTTCTGGCGACTCCGACGCTCGATCCGACGGGATTCGACAAAGACGATATCCGGCGAAATATGCCGCGATTCCAGGCGTCGCACGCTAGCAGAAACCAGCGTCTGGTCGAGGCGTTTTCGAGGCTTGCCAGGCAAGCCGGCTGCACAAACGCGCAATTGGCATTGGCATGGGTACGTGCGCAAGGTAACCACGTGCTGGCGATTCCGGGTACGACTTCTAGGGCGCACCTCAAGGAGAACGTCGAGACAACGAAGCTCGGGATAGATGCAGGTTGGCTTGAGCGCGCCGGTGAGCTGATTAACGCTCGAACGGTGAGCGGGCCCCGGTACCCACCCGCCAGTCAGGTCGAAGTCGACACTGAGGAGTTTTCGAAGATGACTGTACATGGCAGGGCGAGCCGATGAAGACCCAGGTCGTCATCATCGGTGCGGGACCCGCCGGCCTGATGCTGGGACATCTGCTGCGTCAGGCAGATATCGATGCGTTGATCGTTGAGCGGCGGTCGCGCGTACATGTCGAAGGCCGGATACGCGCTGGAGTTCTTGAAGACACAACGACCAATATCCTGGATCGGTTGGGCATCAATACGCGTTTACGTGCCGAAGGTCTGCCACACGGGGGCGTCATTCTGGCGGACGGCGAGCGTCACATACGCATCGACATTGAGGCTTTGACTGGTCGTCCTGTAATGATTTACGGTCAGACTGAGGTGACGAAAGACCTGATTGATGCTGCCGAATCGCGCGGCCTCGACATTCTCTGGCAGACTGAATCAATTGCTTTGCATGACATCACGACGACCGCACCGTACGTTACGTTCGCAAAGGACGGGGAGCCTATGCGCATTGATGCGCGTTTCATCGCAGGTTGCGATGGATCTCACGGTCCGTCTCGCAAGAGCGTACCGGCGGCCGTGAGCCGCGAGTACGAGCGCGTGTACCCATTCGGGTGGCTGGGTATTCTGGCCGATGTGCCACCGTGCAATGACGAGCTGATTTATGCGAGTCATCAACGCGGCTTTGCGCTGGCATCCATGCGCTCCATGACGAGAAGCCGCTACTACATCCAGGTGCCCATCGATGAGCGGCTTGAGGCCTGGCCGGATGACCGACTGTGGGATGAGCTGGAAACTCGCCTCGGCCCGGACGTGGCGTCCAGCATCACCCGCGGCCCGGCGCTGGAGAAGTCGATTGCACCGCTCCGGTCGTTTGTATTCGAGCCGATGCGTCACGCCAGCCTGTTCCTGGCTGGCGATGCAGCACATATCGTGCCGCCAACCGGTGCGAAAGGGCTGAATCTGGCGGCGTCGGATGTGGTGTATCTCTCCGATGCGCTGATCGAATACTTCAGGAAGGGGAGCGAATCGGGCATCGACGGCTATTCAAAACGCGCGTTGGCGCGCGTGTGGAAGTCGGAGCGTTTCTCGTGGCAGCTCACAATGCTTATGCACCGCTTTCCGAACGACGGCCCGTTTGAGCAGCGTATGCAGGCCGCAGAGCTGGAATACATTGCTTCGAGTGAGGCCGCGCAACGGACCATTGCCGAGAATTATGTCGGCCTGCCCCTTTGAGGGGTCGGGTACAGGCGACCTTCCGGCTATCTGCGGACCATCTCAAATTTCGGAGATGGACATGAGGCGTTGCCCTTAGCAGGTTGCTGAAAAAGACATGATTTCGACGCCCATTACAGATTCGACGCTTTCGCCGTCT
>JAFIFN010000173.1 GCA_020832005.1 Gammaproteobacteria bacterium
TTGCGTGCCAGCTTGAGTGTCGCGCTCACCTCTGTGAAATCTGCACGCAGATCGATATCCAGTGACACGTGATCGATCAGGAAACCGGGGGGTGCGTAGTTCTTGAGATGAATGGTCTGGGGGTTTGAGTCGAGCATGCTCCGGGGCCTTGTCTGGTTGGCGCTGTGGCTATTTTACATGGAAGTTCCAGATGAAACTTTTCATGCTTTACGCCGACTTGGCCGTTGCTCGCATCTCAGCGCATGTCGCGTTCGGGCACAGGTCCGAAGAACATGTCGAATCCTATGCTGATGCCCGGATTGAAACGGCGGCGCTCGTCAAGCGTCTCGCGTGGCCAGGTCGCACTGAGGGCGACCTCCATGAACAGCCACTGTCGCGCGACTCTCTGGCGATAGCGAGACTCCACTCCATAGTTCTGCAGCGGCACTTCGGCACCGGTTTCGCCCTCGGCCAGCAGCGAATTGACGATGGCCCGACGATCGGAGAGGTCAGTGAACAGACTCAGACTCGTGCCCCACTCGATGCCGCTGGTGTCCTGGGCGACTGTGCCGGTATTGTTCCAGCGCAGCATATTATTGTCGCCGACGATGCGATCGAGCATCAGTTCCGTGGTGCTGCCCAGTCCGCGACTGTTGCGCCAGAACACTGTTTCGCGTGCACGCAGCAGCATGTTCTCGCCGACTGCAAAATGGTGTCGATAGCCAGCCTTGACGTAAGGGTCGAGCGGGGCGCGTATTCGAATACCCGTGCCAAAATCAAAACCGTTCTCGAATGGGTGGCGGCGTGCATAGGCCAATCCCACGAGCCACTCATCATCCTCGATGCGGCGGAAACTGGGAGGCACCCGTGTGCCGGTACTCGAAGCCCGCTCCTCGGTGATGTCCTGCTGATCGCCGCGGCCGACCACCAGCGCGAGGCGATCCTGCATCGCGGGGAGCACGAAGCGTGCGCGCAGACGCACCCGGGTGTCGAGACCGTCATAACGGTCCCAGCCCGGGAAGATGCCGAGGCGGCCGAAGCTGTCGCCGGCATCCTGGTCGTAGCGGGTGGTACCGAACAGGCCATCGAACCAGTAGGCCGTTCCACAGACACCGTAATACACGCCGCGCTGCATCTGATCGAGCCACTGATCATCGGGATCTTCCCGATCACTGCCCGGTTCGTCACAGACCATCGCCACGCCTCCGCGTTGACGTCGGGATGCGTCGTCAACGCCCTGTTCGGCTGGTTCCAGCGGGCTCTCGGCAGAAGGTGGGCTTTCGGCAGAAGGTGGGCCCTCGGCGGCGGCGCCCGACACCCACAGACTCCACAGCAGGCCCGCCAGCAACAGTGTCGCGGCGCGCGGGTGCGCTTGCGAACCCATGGGGCGCAGCCGTGTCCTGTCAGTCATGGGCGGCGATCCGTATCACGCTTTACTCTCGGGCCAGTCAGTTCAAACCATGATCCGTCGCCCCGGTCTGGATTGCCAGTGTTTAATTCGCCACACCAACGCGCTGGAGCAGGCCCGGTGCGGGGGGATCGGTATGCTTGGGATAGTCATGCAGCACACAGGATCCCCGCTCGGCGTGCATCAGCGCCTGCCAGGTAGCGATCTTGAGGTCGACCACCACCAGCGCGCCGGTCGCCAGGTTATCCACGCCGGCATCGGATATCTCGTTGGCGAACGCCGTGATGCCCGGGTTGTGACCCACAATGAGCACATCCCGGTAACGGTCATCCTGCAAGGACAGGATCTCGCGAAGCCGCCCAGAGGAGGCCAGATACAGCGCCTCGTCCGTCTGCAGGAATTCGCGCGGGTAACCCAGTGCATCTGCGACCTGGCGCGCTGTGGCCAGGGCGCGTGCGGCGGGGCTGGACAGAATCAGGGAGGGCCTGGCGCCGGCGAGCTTCAGGCGTCGACCCATTTCCGGCGCGTCGCGCTCGCCGCGGCGGTTCAGTGGTCGCTCGAAGTCGGCCTGCCCAGGATCCGCCCAACTGGATTTGGCATGGCGCAGCAGGGTCACACGCTTCATTGGGGTATCCGGAGGGTCAGTACATGCCCGTCTGCAAGCGGGCCTCTTCGGACATCATCGACTGGTTCCATGGCGGATCGAACACCAGTTCGACATGAGCACGCTTGATGGTCGGAATCAGTTCGACTTTCTCGCGCACGTCCTGGACGAGGATATCACCCATGCCACAGCCTGGCGCGGTCAGCGTCATGTTGATGGAAACCTCGCGACCGCCCTGGGTATCGCGTCCCAGGGTGCAGTCGTAGATCAGCCCGAGATCGACGATATTGATCGGGATCTCGGGGTCATAGCATGTGCGCATCTGTGCCCAGATCAGATCCTCGATGTCCTTGTCGCTGGCGTTCTCCGGCACCTCGGGCGGGGCGACCGGCTCTTTGCCCAGCGCATCGGCATCCTGGCCGGCGATGCGAAAAAGATTGCCTTCGACATACACGGTGAAGCTGCCGCCGAGCGCCTGGGTAATGAAACCGCTGGTGCCCTGCTTGAGGTTGAGTTCCTCACCCGCCGGGATCAACACCGCGCGACAGTCGCGCTGCAGTGTCACCGGTTCGTTGTGCTGGCCGTACATCGCATCTATATCCTGTTTTGCTGTTGCAAGTCGTCTTCGGTCGTAATCGCGGCGTGTTCACCGGCAAGCGCTCCGCGCAGCGCCTCCCATGCCAGCGTGGCGCATTTCACCCGGCTGGGAAATTCCCTGACCGCCGCCAGTGCGCCGAGCGGGTCCGGCAGTGTGTCCGTCCGGCGTCCTGCCAGCAGGGAGGTCACGGCCTCGCCTATCGCGTTGGCCTGCTCGCGCGTGCGGCCTGCGACCGCCTCGGTCATCATCGAGGCCGAAGCCATCGAGATGGCGCAGCCGCTGCCCTCGAAAGCGACCTCGGTAATCTGCTCGTCGTCCATGCGCACGCACACTCTCAGCCTGTCGCCGCACAGGGCATTGATCCCGTCGGTGCAGCCGCACGGTGCGGCAAGACGCCGGAAATTCCGCGGCTGGCGATTGTGATCGAGAATCACCTGGCGGTACAAGGTCTCCAGCTCAGCCATGTGTGTTGCCGGTCCGATGCTCGAACTCAGGCGCGAAACAGCTTGATGGCCCGCTCGAGCGCTGCATGCAGGGACTCGATCTCGGCCGAAGTATTGTAGAAAGCCATCGAGGCGCGTGCCGTGGCCGGTACATTGAACCGCTCCATCAGCGGCATAGTGCAATGGTGGCCGGTGCGAATCGCCACACCTTCGTGATCGAGGATCGTGCCGAGGTCATGGGCGTGGATGTCATCGGCGACGAATGCCACCACGCTGACCTTGTCGGCGGCGGTGCCGACGATGCGCAAGCCAGGCAGCGACTCGATACAGGCCGTGCACTCGGCCAGCAGCTGCGCTTCATGGCGGGCCAGGGCGGCGCGATCCTGGTTCATGAACCACTCCAGGGCCACGCCCAGTCCGACGGCGCCTGCGATATGGGGTGTGCCGGCTTCGAACTTGAAGGGCAGCTCGTTCCAGGTACTGCCTTCAAAACTGACGGTACGGATCATTTCACCGCCGCCATGCCATGGCGGCATGGCCTCGAGCAGGGATTCACGAGCCCACAGTACGCCAATGCCGGTCGGGCCGAATACCTTGTGCCCGGAGAACGCGTAGAAGTCGCAGCCCAGCGCCTGCACGTCTATCTCCAGGTGGGGTGCTGCCTGGGCGCCATCGAGCAGCACGGGCACCTCGCGTGCATGCGCCAGGCGCACGATCTCGGCCACCGGGTTGATGGTGCCGAGGCTGTTTGAGACATGGCCGACTGCGACCAGGCGTGTGCGCTCACCGAGCATCTGCTCGAAGGCGCTCATGTCGATCTCTCCGGCGTCGCTGATCGGCACTACGCGCAGGCGCGCTCCGGTCTGTTCGGCGACCATCTGCCAGGGCACGATGTTGGCGTGGTGCTCCATCCAGCTGATGAGAATCTCGTCGCCGGCCGTCAGCTTCGGGCGGGCATAGCTTTGCGCGACCAGGTTGATCGCCTCGGTCGTGCCACGCGTCCAGACGATCTCGCGACTCGAGGAGGCGTTGACGAACCGTGCCGCGGTTTCGCGTGCCTGCTCGAAGATCTGTGTGGCGCGGTCGCTGAGCGTGTGTACGCCGCGGTGCACGTTGGCATGGTCGGCACGATAGTACTGGCTGATCGCATCGATCACACAGTCGGGTCGCTGTGCCGAGGCGGCATTGTCCAGATAGACCAGGGGCTTGCCGTTGATCTGCTGGTGCAGGATCGGGAACTGCGCGCGCAAGGCGTCGATATCCGGCAATGCCGCGGCGCTGGCGGTTTTCAGATTGGCGCTCATGTGAACTCCCTGAGCCGGTCGCTGTCCGGCAGCCGGCCGATGACGGTACGCGACAGCCGCGACTGCAGCGCCTCGATGCCCAGGCGCATGATCACCGCCTCTGCAAAGGCGAAGGTCAGCAGTCCGCGTGCAGTTTCGGCGTCCAGCCCGCGCGAACGCAGGTAAAAAAGCGCGGTTTCATCAAGCTGCCCGACGGTGGCACCGTGGCTGCAGATGACATCGTCTGCATAGATCTCCAGCTCAGGCTTGGTGTCGATCTCGCAGTCACGCGAAAGCAGCAGATTGTTGTTCGACTGGTGGGCCTCGATTTTCTGAGCATCCTCTGCAACCAGCACGCGGCCGTTGAACACCGCGCGTGAACGCCCGTCGAGCACACCACGATAGTCCTCGCGGCTGGTCGTGTGTGCGGCCAGGTGGTCGATACGCGTGTGATTGTCAACATGGCCCCGGCCGGTCGTGAAATACAGGCCGTTGAGCTCGACATGCGCGCCGCTCTCGACTAACCGGGCATGGACATCGTTGCGCACCAGTGCGCCACCGAAATCGATGTTGTGGCACACCACACGGGCATCACGTGCGACGCGCGCATTCAGGCTGGCGATATGCGTGTGGGTGTCGGCCTGCTCCTGGATGCGGTAATGCGTGAGCTCACTGGCGGGCTGAGCCAGTACCTCGGTGACGGTATTGACCAGCGCGGCAGGCCCCTCGCCGCAGAAGTGTTCGATGACGGTCATTTTCGCACCGCGCTCGGCCTCTATCAGCACGCGCGGTTGAATCAGCCGGGGTGTGTCATCGCCCAGCGTGATGAACAGCAGGTAGACGGGCTTCTCAATGACCGTGTCACGTGCAACCCGCAGATGGGCGCCGTCGATGAACAGCGCCGTGTTCAGGCGTGCAAAGCGATAGCGGTCAATATCGACCACCTGGTCGAGAGTCTCTGCACCCGGACCCTGCTCCAGCGCGTAGCCCAGCGAGGTCATCTCCAGTCCCTCTATGCCGTCGAGCTGGCAGGCTGGTGGAATCAGTTCGCCATTGACGAACACCAGGCGCGGACCGTCGAGCCCTTCGACCGCGTAGCGCTCCACGGCGGCCATCGCGGTGGCGACGTCGACAGCCTCAGGCAGGGCCAGGGATTGTTCCTCCAGGGCTGCCAGCGAGGTGTACTTCCAGTCCTCCTCGGCGGTGGTCGGCAGGCCGCGGGCGATGAACTCCTCGAAGGCGCGCTTGCGCTTCTCGCCGATCGAGGCATTACCGGGCAGTGCACCGCCTCGACGGGCGAACTGTCCCCGCAGGCTCTCCAGGGCGGCGTTCATGCGCCGACGGCCTCGGCCAGCCAGTCGTAGCCGCGTTCCTCGAGCTCAAGCGCCAGCGTACGATCGCCGGACTTGACGATGCGCCCCCCCGACAGCACGTGTACCTGGTCGGGCACGATGTAATCGAGCAGGCGCTGATAATGGGTGACCATGACAATGGCGCGCTCCGGCGAGCGCAGGCTGTTGACACCCTCGGCCACAACCTTCAGTGCATCGATGTCCAGGCCCGAGTCAGTCTCATCCAGCAGTGCCAGCGTCGGTTCCAGTACGGCCATCTGCAGGATCTCGTTGCGCTTTTTCTCACCGCCCGAGAACCCCTCGTTGACCCCGCGGTTGAGGAAGCTGGCATCCATCTGCATCAACTTCATTTTCTCGCGGATCAGCTTCATGAATGCATAGGAGTCGAGCTCCGGCTCATCACGATGCTTGCGCATGGCGTTAAGTGCTGCCTTGAGCATATACACGTTGTTGACGCCGGGAATTTCCACCGGATACTGGAAGGCCAGGAACACGCCTTCGCGCGCGCGGGCTTCCGGCGCCAGCGCAAGAAGGTCAAGACCCTTGTACTCGACACTGCCCGAGGTGACTTCGTAGCTGTCGCGCCCGGCTAGCACCTGTGCCAGCGTGCTCTTGCCCGAGCCGTTGGGCCCCATGATGGCGTGGACTTCGCCGGCGCGGATCTCCAGGTTCAGTCCCTTGAGGATCTCGGTGCCATCAACACTGGCGTGCAGATCAGTGATTTTCAGCATGTCTGTTCCTTGACTTGTAGCGTGCTAGCCCACGGCGCCTTCGAGGCTGACGTTGAGCAGTGCCTGGGCTTCCACCGCGAACTCCATCGGCAGCTCACGAAAAACTTCCCTGCAGAAACCGTTGACGATCATGTTGACCGCGTCTTCCTCGGAGAGCCCGCGCTGCAGGCAATAGAACAACTGGTCCTCGCCGATCTTCGAGGTCGTGGCCTCGTGTTCTATATGCGCGCTGGGATTACGCGCCTCGATGTAGGGGAAAGTGTGTGCACCACAGCGATCACCGATCAGCAGGGAATCGCACTGGGTGAAATTGCGCGCACCCTCGGCCGTCGGCATGACGCGCACCAGGCCGCGGTAGGCGTTCTGGGCGCGACCCGCTGAGATGCCCTTGGAGATGATCGTGCTGCGCGTGTTACGCCCGATATGGATCATCTTCGTGCCGGTATCGGCCTGCTGGCGATTGTTGGTGACGGCCACCGAATAAAATTCGCCAACGGAGTTGTCGCCGCGCAGGATACAGCTGGGATACTTCCACGTGATCGCCGAACCGGTCTCCACCTGCGTCCAGGAGATCTTGGAGTTGGCGCCACGACAGTCACCGCGCTTGGTGACGAAGTTGTATATGCCGCCGCGGCCTTCCTCGTCGCCCGGGTACCAGTTCTGCACCGTGGAATACTTGATCTCGG
>JAFIFN010000174.1 GCA_020832005.1 Gammaproteobacteria bacterium
GCAAGCTGGCTGCCCTCGACGCCCAACGCCAGCGGGCTGCCGTTGAGCATACTGCACATCTCGGACACCGACGAGGTATCAGGATCGATGATCTGGAAGCCTCGCCCAAGCAGATAGTCGAGGACCTCCGGCTCGTTGGTCAGCAGGCGGGCAGCTCCGTGAGTACCCCTGCGAATGAATACCGGCGGCACACCTGCACGCGCGCCGCCGTACCGGCAATTCAACTCGCCCGCCAGTGCCCGCAGCCTGCGGCGGCGATGGCTGTTCTGCGGAAAATCCCGGAATACCCAGAGTTCCTTGAAAAACGCCACCTCGAGATCCCGTGGTTGCAGCGAAAACTCATCGAGATACTGTTGGCTATGCGCGGTCCGTGGCGCTCCAAGGCTTGCCGTCACGACTGACGAGAACTGTTGGGCCAATCTCATCGTCGCGATATCGTCGAGCAGGAAATGAGCGAAGTAGTCGTTGCCGGCGTTGCTCGAAGCGAGCGCGCCGGTGTCCAGGGTCTGGTCGAGCCATCGCGGCGCCGGGTACGTCCGTCTGAATGTCAGCGCCTTGTGTGATCTGGCCTTGCACAGCCTGCCCTTCACAAGCGCGACACTGCTCAGGCGATAGGCAATCGTCTCCTGGTGGATCCCGACAGGTTCCGTGGCAAGCCGCAACTCGTCATCCAGACCCGCCGAAAACTCATGCACCCCACGGATCAGGCCCAACTGGTGCGGCAGGTGTATCGGAGGTGCGAGCTCCGCCGTTTCCTCCGGGCACACGACCACGGTATCGGCGGCAAGGTCTTCCAGCGGGCGATACCCGAGGACCGCTTGACTGATCCTGCTCCAGACGGGGGCGAGGGTCAGGCGGCCCATGGCTCATCACCAACCCGAATACCGATCGAAGGAAGAAACGTGCCGCAACTTCGCGACGAACACACGCCGCACCTCAGCGCCGGCCAGGGATCCAGACCAGCAACAGGTGTGCCCGGTTCTCCTCGAAATCCACACCGATGTCCGCATCCCGCTCGGCGTACTGGTACTCCAGCCGCAGGTCGAACTCCCGGCCCAACCGCCGTGCAAGTGCCGCAACCACCGTGAACTCGTCAGCCGTGCCGGCATCGAGATTGTCGAAATCTTCACGGCGCAATGACAGACGCAGCTCGGCGCTCAGCGACGGGGAGAACCGGTAGCGCACTCCCGCATCCGCGTACACCAGGTCGCGGTCGAGAAGAACGCTGGTGTCGTAACGCTCGCGGTCCCAGCCACCGCCGAGCGAGAAAGCGGCGCGGTCGCGCTCAAGCGTGTAGGTCGCCGAGGCAAACGTCAGGTTATACGGGTCGCCGCTCAGCGCCGTGTCGCCTGTCGCGCCGAACCCGGTCTGTGCAAGGCTGTCGCCACCCAGCTGGTCACCAGCATCCTGGAACTCGCGTCCGGCCGCCAGCTGCAACGTCGAACGGGCGGTCAGCTCACGTGTCCAGTTGGCGCGCAGAAGCAGGCCGGTATCCGAGCGCCCCGCGACCCGTAGCCGATTGGCGCCCAGGTCAAGACCCACCTCGCCGGTCGCCAGGCGCCGCTGATAACTGCCGTAGGCAGAGTAGACTTCGTAGCGCGGCACAATGTCGCTGTCGTATTCAATACTACGCATCCCGAACGATATTCCCGCCTGCTGGGTGGGACTGAGCAGGCGGGTGACACGCAGCTCGCCGCCCAGAATCTCGCTGTCGAGTTCATCGCTGTCCTGCCAGCGCCGGTCGGTGTATCGCGCCGAACCACCGAGAGTTGTCCGTGCGCCCAGCGGCAAATACACATCGGGCCCGGTTTCAAACACATTCAGGTATTCACGGTTATCGGGCCCTTCAGGTGCGAACGGATCCGTACGCACTTGGCCGAAGCGGTTCTCGAACAGCCAGTCCAGCCGTTGCGGCACCAGCGAAAATCCCAATAGCCCGTCGATGCGCCCGAACACCTCATTATCGAAGCGATCAGTATCATAGTGGAAGTAATCCAGATCGCCCGCCAGGGCGGCACGAAAGCGGGCGGCTTCACGCGAAAACGCCACGGTCGTACCCAGGGAAGCGAACGTCTCACTCTCGCCGTCGGGTTCGCGTCCAAGATTGTCGGTCCAGTTCACCCCTGCCCGAAATTCGAGCTCCAACTCGCTCTCGGCGGGTGCGGTGCCCACCTGCGCGTGGACAGTGCCCGCAGTCAGCAGCCCTGCGAGCACGGCGAAGCGTACGAGATGGCGAACTGGTTGCATGATGTCAGATCCCCTCTTGTTCTGATTCTGGCACGCACTGCCTGACAGGCTTAGTCACGTTGGCCGTGGTCGCGCTCGATGTCTGTCGCGTCCTGCCCGTATTCCTTGCCGTAATAGCTACCATAGCCATAGGCATCCTCCGTGGCGCCCTTGGCCTGATTGAGTATCAGGCTGATGGATGCCTCGGGATGGAGTTTCGACAGCGCCGCCGTAACACGCTGCTGCGAAGTCTTGTCGGCCTGAACCACCACGACGATCTGGCCTACATGCGTCGCAAGCACGGGTGCCTCGGTGGTCTGCAGCAGTGGTGACGAATCGAAGACGATCATGCGCTTCGGGTCAGCCTTGGAGAGCTGCTGACACAGGGATTCCATGCGGGCGCTGGCCAGCAGCTCGGCAGCATGTTCGTCGCGACCACCCGCGGGCAATACGGAAAGCCCCGGCACGTCCGTAGGGCACACAAGGGATTCCAGCTTCAGATCGTGATCACGCAGTGCATCCAGAAGTCCCGGCGCGTTCTCGATATCGAACAGGCGGCTGACATGCGGTTTCGCGCAATCCGCATCGATCAACAGGACGCTCCAGTCCTTCTCCGTGGCAATCGACAGACACAGGTTGATGCAGGTGAAGGTCTTGCCTTCGCCGGTGATGGCGCTGGCCACCATCAACAGGTTGCCGCGCTCGATGGGTTCGCTGCCGCGACCGATGGCATTATTGATCAGCGGTCGCTTGATCTGGCGGTACTCGTCTGCCAGCTTGCGCTCCTGCGATTCGGGCGCCAGCAGACCGGCGGCGCGCAGCCTGTCCCGGTCCACAGAGAGCAGCTGTCCACCATAGTAATGCGCCCTGCGCTTGGAACCGTCCACCTTGACCGGCACTTCCAGTCGATCAACGGCGCGTGCAAAAGGCTCGACCGACTCCTGTGACTGAACCCTGCTCTTACCAGACGGGTTGCTGCCGCGGTCGCGCTGGAGTTTCGAAAGTGCATCCTGGATCTTGCTCATGGGATCCTCAGGCCACCAGGCCACGCAGGCCGGGGCCGGTGACCTCAATGACAAACACTAGTGAGAACACAGCCACCAGCGCTACGCAGCCAAAGCCGAAGCTGAGCAACTCGGCACGACGACGCACGCGGTGCTTGTCACGCCAGGTCAGACTGATGGCACCGAGTACCGGCAGACCCGTGACTTCGCGCAGCGATCGGGGCGTGGGAAACACAGGCTGCAGCTGGGCGAGCAGCCAGGCACCGCCACCACCGCCACCAAGACCGGCGGCCAGCACGAACAGCAGCATGAACGGACGCTTCGGTGCCACAGGCGCTGACGGCGACGTTGGCGGATCGATAACCCGGAACTCGATCTGGTCGCTCTCGGACGCCTCGCGCGTCAGCCGCTCGGTTTCAAGGCTGCGCACGAGCGCCTGGTACTGCGCATTGACGATATCGTAGTCGCGATCAAGGCGCGCCAGCTGGGCTTCGACCTCCGGCACCTCGTCGATCAACGAGCGCAGGCGAGCCACGCGCGCCTGGCGCATCGCCACATCCGAGGACAGTGATGCGATCTCTACCTCGGCCTCGTTCAGCGAGATCTGCAAGGCCTGCAAGACTGGGTTGTCCGAGCGCGCACCAACGCTCCCGGACGCCTGGGCGGCGGCATGCTCGGCTTCCTGTTGCTGGCGAAGACGATCAAGCGTTGCCCGGGTGGCCACGACATCGGGGTGGCGATCGGTGTAGCGCAGCAGCAGTTCCTCGAGGCGTGCCTCGTTCTCCGCGATACGCGCCTCGGTCGTGCCAGGCAGGGGTTCGCCAGTCTCGCTGGTCCGTGGGCTCAAAGGGCGCGTGCCACTGAGCTGTTCGACGAGTCGGTCGCGGCGAGACTGGGCCAGCGCGAGGTTCTGACGCACTTCTTCGAGCGTACTCGTCTCGGCCTGCAGTCTCTGAAAATATCCGCCCTCGGTGCCGGGCAGGACATCGGCATTCTCCCGCTTGAAGCGCGCCAGTCGATCCTCCGATACGGCCAGGCGGGCTTCGTATTCGATCACCTGCTGCTCAAGGAATCGCCGTGCGCTCTCCGAGCCCTGTTGCCGCGAACCGAGTGTGTCTTCGACGAAATTGTTGAGGATGGTCTGTACTACATTCAGCGCCATCGGACGCTCAATATCTCGATAGCTGATGGCGTAGAGATTCTGCGCGCTGGGGCGGCCGCGCAACGCGGGGTTGCCAGTAATGACCAGCTGAACATCTTCACGCAGGCGCGCTATCAGCGCCTCAAACTCGTTTGGTGAATCGGTGCGAAGATCAAGCCCGGTTTGCCGTGCAACCTTCTCCAACTGCACGCGCCCGAGCATTGCTTCACGCACGTAATTGAGCTGCGACTCCACATCCGGTTCGATGATCTGGTCACCGAGGATCTGGCGCAGCTCCGAACTTGTATCGACATACACCCTGGCATTGGCTTCATAGACATCAGGCATCATCGAGACCACCGCCCACCCCACCAGACACACCACCCACGCCGCGGCCAGCGCGAGCCAGCGGAACCGCCAGGCGCTGCGAACCTCTGTCAGGATGTATTGGAGCGTCTCGTGCATGCGCGAAGTCTGCCTGTTCTTGAGCCTTGATGCCTGTATGTGTGTCGCATTCCGCTTGCGGCCATCGATAATGTCCGGACTGCTACCCTGCAGCCCCGCCTAGAATAACGACTCCGGAATAATCACCACATCCCCGGGCCGCATGGCAATGTTATGCCGCATGTCGCCACGGTTCATCAGGTCATGCAGGCGCACGCGGATCTCCTCGGTGCCGCCATCGGGCAGCTGGCGCACGACGCGGGCGCGATTGCCGGCGGCAAACTCGGTGAGCCCGCCCACCTCGATCATCACATCCAGCAGCGTCATCCGGTCGCGATAGGGCAGCCCGCGCGGCTCACCGGCCTGGCCGACCACGCGGATCTGCTCGCCGAAGGTGCCGACGAACCCTTCGACGATGATGTTGACCTGCGGGGAGCGGATGTATTCCTCAAGCACGCCCTCGATGTCGCGGGCCAGCTGGCTGGGCGTCTTGCCCACTGCCACCATGTCCTCGACCAGCGGGGTGGAGATGCGACCGTCCGGGCGCACCGGCACCGTGGCGGAGATGTCCGGGTTACGCCAGACGAACACCTGCAGCGTGTCGCCAGGGCCGATGATGTAGGCGCTCGGGGGCGCGACCGGCGCGCCTTCATCCCCAGCGCTGACGCGCGGGGCGGTGTTGCAACCCACCAGCACGAAGGCCAGCAGCAGGCCGGCCAGTGCCGCCAGGGGGAAACGCGATCCTGTCATATCGATGCTCCTCGCATGTGTCACAGCCCGTCGAGCAGGCGTTGGGCCTCGTCGCGGCGGGCATAGTCCGGATTCTGTGCCAGCAGCTGCGTCAGCGTCTCCCGGGCGGCCTGGGCCTGCCCGGCGGTTACCTGCGCACTGCCCAGGTGGAAGCGCAGGTCCGGTGCGGCCGGCGCCCGCGCCACGGCCTGCTCCAGGTAGCCCAGACCCTCGTTTACTCTACCAGACTGCACGAGGATCCAGCCGTAAGTATCCAACACCGGAGCAACTTCCGGGGCCACGCCCAGGGCCCGGCGGGCATAATCCAGGGCGCGCACATACTCGCCCTGCTCGCCGAGCAGCCATGCGGCATTGTTCAGCGCCACCACGTTATCGGCATCGCGACTGATGATGGCTTCGTACTCGCGCACCGCCGCCGGGTACTGGCCGGCCTCCTGCAGCTGCTGGGCGACGATCAGCCGGGCACGCGTATCGTTCGGCGTAGCCTGCACCCAGCGCGCCAGCAGCGCGGCGGGCTCTGCGATGTCGCCCTGGCGACGGGCCTGGTAGCTGCGAAACGCCGTGGCGAAGGCCGGTTCGCGCTCGTAGGCCGCGACGTAGAGGCGATCGGCATCGCGCCAGTCGCGCTCTCGGGCGCTGACATCGCCTTCGATCTGGAAGCCCTGGGACTGGCGTGGTGCTGCCGACTGCAGGGCACGCGCCGCGGTGCGCGCCGCGTCCAGGTTGCCCAGCTCAAGCTCGATCTGCGCCAGCGTCTGCAGTACGGGCGGTGCGTTGGGCTGCAGCGCGCGCGCCCGCAGCGCGCTTGCACGCGCGCCTGACTGATCGCCGGCGCCGGCCTGGGCACGGGCCAGGTTGAGCCAGCGCTCGACGCGCTCGGGATCACCGTCGGTGGCACGCCGGAAGGCATCCACGGCTGCCTCGCCGCGCCCCTCGCGGAAGCGCACAAGGCCCTGCAGCGTGGCGATCTCGGGATCCCCAGGATGACGTGCGGCCGCCTCGTCGATGACGCGGCGCGCGGCGGCCACGTCGTCCCTGCCAAGTTCCAGCCGCGCCAGGGCGAGGCGCGGCGTAGCATTGTCGGGGTCTGCGGCGATGGCGGCCTGAAGATGTGTGGCTGCCTCGTCCACGGCCCCTGCCTGAGTGGCGACCTGCGCCAGACCCAGCAGCGCCTGCACGTTGCGCGGCTCGCGTGACAGCACCGCGCGGTATTGCACCCTTGCCTGCTCGTCGTTGGCAGCGGCCAGTTCAAGGCCGGCCAGCATCAGTCGCGCCGGCGTGAACGCATCATCCAGCTGCAGGCTGCGGCGCAGCTGCGCGCGGCCCTGCTCGCCTTCGCCGATGGCCTGGTGGAACAGCGCCACGCCCATGGCGACCTGCGCATCATCAGCCTCGCGCTGCGCAATGTCGGCGGCATGTGCGCGTGCGGCGTCGAGATCCTGGTCGGCGGCATAGCCTGTGAGCAGCGTGACCGCGGTTTCGATCG
>JAFIFN010000175.1 GCA_020832005.1 Gammaproteobacteria bacterium
CCCTTCCCGTACCGCCAGGACGGCAGCGTGTTCCACAATAGGGAGGGCCTGCTGCCTGCGCGTCCGACGGGCTACTATCGGGAGTACACGGTGCGCACGCCCGGCGCGCGCGATCGCGCCGCGCGACGTATCGTCGCCGGCGGCCAGCCACCGGAGGTGTATTACTACACGCAGGACCACTACCGCAGCTTCGTGCGTATCGAGGTCGACCCGTGAGCGACGCCCCCCGCGGGCTGCGTATCGATGATCCCGGCCAGGCCGGGCTGTGCGCGGTGACGGCAGACGAGCTGGATGCCGCGTGGCATCAGGCCGGTACCTTGGGCTATCTGCGCGTGCGCATTGCCTTGCCCCCATCGGGTGATCGCGATGCTCTGCTGGATGCCCTGGCCAAGGCCCTTGCGTTCCCTGACTGGTTCGGCCGCAACTGGGACGCGCTTGCCGATTGCCTGGGCGATCTGTCATGGCTCGAAGCGCCAGGCTACCTGCTCGTCTTCGAACATGCCAGGCAGTTCCATGCCGGGTCGCCTGCCACCTGGAATATGGCAGCTGAAATCCTGGCGGAGGCCTCAGCTCAGTGGCAGGCCCGAGACACCGCCTTCTGGGCGTTGACGACCTGATCGGTCCGAGGCGTTGCGAAACTGTAGTGTATATACATGCGAAACTGTAGTTTATTGGCCTGCGAAATTGTATTTTAGAGCCCTCTCGACGGGTATCTGGATCGCATCATAGACACTGACTTCCAGGACCAGGGCTTGACGGTGCGCCGCCCTGAAACCCTGCGACGCTGGATTGCCGCCTACGCTGCCGCGACGGCGACCACGGCCTCCTACGAAACGATTCGCGATGCTGCAACCGGCGGTCAGCACGACAAGCCTTCCCGCAGCGCGACTCAGCCCTGGCGCGACGTGCTGGAGCGTCTTTGGATTCTTGATCCGGTGCCCGCTTGGCTGCCGACCCAGAACTACCTGAGCAGGCTGGCTCAGGTACCCAAGCATCATCTGGCCGACCCGGCACTTGCGGCAGCGATTCTGGGCTTCGATGCGGACGCCCTTCTACAGGGCACCCAGGCCGGTCCCCGTATTCCTCGCAGTGGCCTGTTGCTCGGGCGGCTGTTTGAGTCGCTGGTAACGCTGAGCCTGCGCGTCTACGCCCAGGCTGCGGAATCTCAGCTACGACATTTGCGGTTGCACGGCGGCAGCCAGGAGGTGGATTTGATCATCGAACGCAGCGACAGGCGCATTATCGCCGTCGAGGTCAAACTGAGTCGCACCGTTGATGATGACGATGTCAGACATCTGCACTGGTTGCGCGAGAAGATCGGTACGGACCTGCTTGACGCCGTGGTGATAAACACCGGGCCCGAGGCCTACCGACGCAAGGACGGGATCGCGGTTGTCCCAGCCGCATTGTTTGGGCCCTGACCGAGCGCAATGATTATGGGGACTTGGAGTTTCCTAGTCCGCAACCTACCGTTCGGCCAGCAGCAGACGACCCAGCCTGCGAGACGCTTCGGCACGACTGACGCTCTCGCTGCGATAGACCTCGCGGTTGAGCGCCGACCAGTCAGGACGCACCCGCGCCCGATCGACATCCGCCGGCAGACGCTCGCCGCGCAGGCGCTCCAGGGGCGCTTTGTCTGCGACCTGGCCGGTGGCGACCGGCGCCACCGCGCCATGCCCACGGCGCTCCAGCGCCTTGAGCAGGGCAAGTTCGCGCAGTGCCAGCACGCGCAACGTGGCGTCGTCTATGCGCAGTTCCATCTGCCCCAATGCGCGGTGCCACAACCTGCGCACCAGCCCGCGACGATTGGCTATCACTGCACCGATGGCCGCACCCGTGGCGGTGCCGGCACCCAGGGTCAATCCGGCACTCAGTGCATCGACCGCAAGTCCGGCCGCCGCGCCCACACCCAGGCCCTTGCCGGTCTGCACACCGTATTCGCGCATGGCCTCGGGCGTGAACAGATCCAGATCCCAACGACCCTGTTCGAGTGGCAGGCGCGTCAGCGCATGTTCAACACCGCCGAATGCGAATAGCTCAAGCAGGCGATCGATACAGACCTGCTCGCGCTCACGCACGCGATCCTGAAGCTGCTGCCAGGCCCTGGCTGCGGCGTCGCCATCGCCCTCGGGAAGCACGACCAGCGCCGCGGCCACATCGATCAGCATGTCTGCAATCAACTGGCATGCCGTTTCCAGACGCAGCCTGGCCTCGCGTTCGCGCAGCGCCAGCAGACGCGACAGGGGTTCGCGATGGGCATCGAGCACGCTGATCAGCTTCTCGAACAGCGCGCGCTCACCCGCAGCATCGAACACCACGGTGTCGAAGGCCACCACGGCGTGAAGGCCCAGTTCTGCCAGTGCACTGCGCCAGGTCTGCGTGTCGGCGCTCTCGGCAGACACATAGTTGAGCAGCGGCAGCAGGGGACGGGCGCACTGCGACAGAACGGCCAGTTCATCCCGGTACTTGGGCAGCACCGGCTCGCGCGCGTCGATCACATACAGGCCGACATCGCTGGCCATGAGCTGGCGCAAGACCTTCGCCTCCTGCTCGAAACGCATGCCGGCAGCCGGGTCTGCAAGAAATCGACGAATTGCGCTCGCCCCCTCGCCACGCTCGCCCGGGTTGAGCTCCAGCCAGTCGAGAATGCCGGAGGCATCTTCCAGCCCCGGCGTGTCATAAAGGCAGAGCACCGGCTGGTCGTCCACCAGCAGTTGCGCCGCCTCGACGTGCCGCGTCGTCGCCGGCGCATCGCGGACCTCGCCGAACTGCGTATCGCGCAGCAAGGTGCGCATCAGCGAGGTCTTGCCGGTATTCGTGTGCCCGACCACGGCCACGTTGAGGGCTTCACCGGCCATGCGGCGCCTCCCCGCTCAAGGCCGCATCCAGCGCGGTATGCAACTGCGTGACCAGATCCGCGTGACCGCCGCGCTGCGCTGCGAACATGACATGATCCACGCCGGCGGTATCTGCCAGTGCCTGCCAGGTTTGCTGACGCAGCGCGACATCGATGCCTTGGGATGCCGCGCGCTCGGTTTCACCAACCAGCAACCACACGGCGGCCTGAGTTGCGGCGCGCAACTCTCGCAGCACGGCCTGCGCATGTCGATCCGGTGTGCGCAACAGCGAACTGACCACCGCCACCAATCCCGGGTGTGGTTGACGCACCGTCAGGCCTGCCAGCAGATCGTGGCGTTGTTCACGCGCATCGGCCGTACCGAGCCAGGCGACTTTTGCATCCTCCAGCCGCTGGAGTGCCGCGGCATACTCGGGCGACAGTGCGAGTCCGACCAGCAGCACCGGGCCCTCAGCGGGACTGCGCCTGGGACCCGCGTCGACATCGCTGGCCGCCTGTGCACCGCGATCCGGGTCCACCACCCCCAGCGACCGCGTCGCCGGCTGCAGGCGTGGTGCCAGTCGCGCGAATCCCGGCAGCTGCACATCCGGCTGCAGGCGCTTGAGTGCGGCGCGCAGGCGCAGCGCACACACACCCGCGAGCAGCATGCGCGGCAGGACCCCGTAGAGCAGCAGCGACCAGATCAACAGCGCCGACCAGGCACGCCGGCCTTCACCCAGTGTCTCGGCCCCCAGGCGACTGGCGCGGATCAGTGCCTCATCGGGCACCAGCAGGCCAAGCGCTGCCGGCAGGGCTGCAAGCCAGCCGATCAGGGTCACAAACTGCGCATCGCCCAGCAGGGTCGTGCCCCAGGCAAAGTCGTACTGGCGCAGCGACATCGTCCACAGGCTCATGAGCACCGCGCCTACGCCGAAAGATGCCCACAGCAGGTGGGTGAGCAGGCCCGCCGACCAACGGGCGATGCCCTCGCGCCCGAGTGCGGCCAGCACGCCCAGCACGGCGAGCCTGCGCACCCGATCGGGCTGCAGGCGACGCAGGACACTGCCGGCAATATCCAGCACGCTGCGGCCCAGCAAGCCGCCACGCGCGCGAGGCCGCAGCAGCGTAAACGCCAGCCACAGCAGCAGCATCAGCAGCTGGAAGCCAAGCAGGCTGCCCATGACCCAGAGGATGTTGAGTGCGCCGCGACCATCGCCGGCAGCGGTGCCGAACACCACACCTGCGGCAGCGATCCCGGACAGCATCGCGAGTATCAGCACGACTAGCAGCACCGAGATCAGGCGTGCGCGAATCTCCGCCACGGCCGAGCGCAGCTCGACGCCAAGGCGTGTTGCGCTCGCGCGCGCGAGCACCCGGTGCGCCAGGTCGCCGCCGGCATTGCGGCCTGCCTGCCATGCATGGCGTTCGTCGATGGGTGCGCCACCTTCCTCGTCCAGGCGCACGGCCTCGGCGATCGCCCAGCCGACCAGACCTGCCGGCGCATCCGGTCCGGCATTGCCTACCACGCGCCCGATCCGGCGCAGACGGCGCATGCCGGCGCATTGCGTTCGCCATATGCTGACGCGCCCTTCGCCTTGCGCGACATGCACGCTACGAACGGCATATGATCAACGCCGACCGAGCAGCGAACCGAGCAGGCCGCGGGAGATTTCCCGCCCGATGGTCGTGCCGATGGTGCGCACCGTGGACTTCACGAAGGCCTCGCCAACCCCCTGTCGGTTGCTTTTGCGCCTGGCCGCAGGTTTTTCAGCCGCCCTGGCCTCGCGCGTCTTCGCCTCTTCCTCGGCGGCCTGGGCCGCAGCCTCGGCGGCGATCTCCGCCTGCTTCTTGAGCATCTCGTAGGCGGATTCACGATCGACCACGTTGTCGTAGCGAGCACCGACCGGACTGCGGCTGCGCACCTGCGAGCGCTCCTCAGCCGTCAGCGGCCCCATGCGACAGCGTGGTGGCGAAATCAGCGCGCGCTGTACCGGCTGCGGAATACCCCGCTCACCCAGCGTGGAGACCAGCGCCTCGCCCACACCCAGCGTGGTGATGGCCTCCATCACGTTGAGCCCAGGGTTGGGCACGAAAGTCTCGGCGGCGGCACGCACGGCTTTCTGGTCACGCGGCGTGAACGCACGCAGCGCATGCTGCACCCGATTGCCCAACTGACCGAGGATCTCGCCGGGAATGTCATCAGGGTTCTGCGAACAGAAGTACACTCCCACACCCTTGGAGCGGATCAGGCGCACGACCTGCTCGACACGCTGGCGCAGCGCCGGCGGGCAATCGCTGAACAACAGGTGTGCTTCATCAAAAAAGAACACCAGCTTGGGTCTATCCACGTCACCGATCTCCGGCAGCCGCTCGAAGAGTTCCGAAAGAAGCCACAGCAGGAAGCTCGAGTACAGCCGCGGCTGCATCATCAGGCGTTCGGCCGCCAGGATGTTGATGATACCGCGACCCGACAGGTCCTGACGCATCAGGTCTTCCAGCGCCAGGCTCGGCTCGGCAAAGAAGTGCTCCGCACCGTCGTTCTCCAGCCGCAGCAGGGATCGTTGGATGGCGCCGAGACTGGCGGGATTGACCAGTCCGTACTGCTGACTGATCGCTGAGCGATTCTCGCCGACATGATTAAGCAACGCGCGCAGATCCTTCAGATCGAGCAACAGCAGGCCGGCATCATCGGCCGCCCGGAACACCACGCTGAGCACGCCTTCCTGGGTGTCGTTGAGCCCGAGCATGCGTGCCAGCAGGGTCGGACCAATCTCGCTGATCGTGGCCCGCACCGGGTGGCCGAGTTCACCCCACAAGTCCCAGAACACCACCGGGCTGCCCTGCTGCGAATAATCCTCGATGCCGATGGTCTCGATGCGCTCATCGATCCGGGCGTGCGGCGTTCCGGCAGCAGCAAGTCCAGCGATGTCGCCCTTGGCATCCGCGATGAAGCTGGGGACACCCATGCGCGAAAAGCCCTCCGCAAGCATCATCAGCGTCACTGACTTGCCGGTGCCCGTGGCCCCTGCCACGAGGCCGTGCCGGTTCGCATAACGCCCCTGCAGCCAGACCTGGCTGTCACCCTTACCGACGAGGATATCGTTCATGCGCAGGCCTTTGGCTATGGGTCGGGAATCCACGGCATCTTACATGCCGACGTATACTTTGTGCTCCCGCGGCCAGGATGGATCAACGTTGTCGTGAAAATTGAACTCAACGCTCTCGAGGCCCGCGTGCTGGGCTGCCTGATGGAAAAATCCGTTCTCACACCTGACCAGTACCCGCTGACGCTCAACGCCCTGGTGGCTGCCTGCAACCAGAAATCCAGCCGCGACCCGGTGCTTTCCCTGGATCCGGGCTCCGTCCAGCGCACCGCGCGGCAACTCGCCGATCGTCACCTGGTCAACCGCCACGAGAACTTCCGCAGCGGCGTGGAGAAGTTTGAACAACGTCTGTGTAACACGACCTTCGGAGGTTTGCGCTTCACACGCGCAGAGTTCGCCATCATCTGCCTGCTGCTTTTGCGAGGCGCCCAGACACCCGGCGAGTTGCGGGCACGCAGTGGTCGACTCCATGCGTTCGCCGACAACGATGCCGTGCGCGAAGTGCTGGAGTCATTGGCCAGTCGCGAGGACGGACCGTTCGTTGCCAGGCTTGCGCGGGCGGCCGGGCGGCAGGACTCGGCCTGGGCACACCTGTTCAGCGGCGAGGTGGCCGCCGTGGCGGCCGAGGAAGACGCTCGGCCGCGAGTCAGCGAGGCCCGGAGCGCGCGAACCGACCGTGTGGCCGACCTGGAAGCGCGCGTCGAGGAGCTGGAACAGGTCGTCGCCGACCTGGCTCAGAGGTTGGGCCGCAACGGCAGCACGTCATGATCGCGGTCGCATAACGCACCATGACTCAGGCCATTGACCGAACTTGGTTTGCGGTGTCCGGACGATACTCAGACTGACCCGAACATCAGCGATCGCTGCTCATCGCGCGCCCGGGCCGCAGAGTCCGGGGTTGGGCTCACCATTGGGCAGCCGATGCTCGCATTCGGCTTCGTCGTCCTCGTCGTCGCCCATAGCGCCACCACCATCAGCCGGACCGACACGAGCTGCGCCGCGGCCACCGCGGCCACCTCGGTCAGCTGCATCGCCGCCTGCCGCACCACCGCCTGCCGCACCACCGCCTGCCGCACCACCGCCTGCCG
>JAFIFN010000015.1 GCA_020832005.1 Gammaproteobacteria bacterium
CTGTCACGCGGCCTGCCAGAGAAACCCGCGTGCCAGGCCGGCTCGCGGCTGACCGCGATCGTTAGGCCAATGAGAACGCACCCGATACTGCGAGAGGACGGGTCCATGCTGGCCTTCGAAATCGGTAACACCTTTATCACTTTGGCTGTGATCTCAAAGATTCTGTACACCGTGCGCGGCGTAAGCAGCGTCAGGCCGGGAGGGGCAGACGATCGGCTTGTGTTCGAGTTCGAGGGTGAGTCGTGCGTGGTCAATGAACCATTCGGCGACAATAGCCGGTACTGGATTGGTCCTGCATTTCCTGAACGAAGCAACCTGGACGCACGCCAGCTTCAGCAGGCTTTCGAGCGCCATACAGGCACTATTCGGAGATTCATGAATGCAATGTTTAGGCGTAAGAAGGCCTGACAATCGGCTCGAGAGGGCGGTATGATATTATCATACTTTCGCCGTGTCAGGAGCACCGGCCATGAGCATGCACCGGAAAACCATCACGCTGACTAAACAACAAGACGCCTGGGTGAAGGGCCAGATTGAAAGCGGTCACTTCGGCAATGATAGTGAGTATATCCGCCATCTCATTCGGCGTGACCAGCAGGCCCAAGAACGTCTTGCCACGCTGAAGCAGGCCCTCGCTGAGGGTGAGTCAAGCGGTAAACCTAAGCCGTTCGATATAGCGGCTATCAAGGCGGCTGGCCGTAGGCGGATGAAAGCGGCCAATTAGTGCTTAAGTTGCGCGTCACACCGAAGGCGGAATCCGACCTCATAGGAATTTGGGTGTATACCTGCGAAGAATGGGGTGTTGATCAGGCGGATAAGTACCTGGATCAGCTGGAGGCAGGAATGAAGCAGCTGATTAATCATCCGTTACTCGGCGCTGACTACGTCCATGTTCTTCCTGGGTATCGCAGATTGCAGGTCGAGCGTCACGCTGTATTTTATCGAGTGCATGAACCGGAGGTGCTCGTCATCCGAGTGCTGCACGAGGACATGGATGCACATGAAAGGCTTCTGGATTAGTAGGCAGCTTCAACAATTCCCTCCAGACTTCGCCTCATCCGCGGATTATGGGATCGCTCGATCTACGCGAAATCCACTCCCGCAGCCCCTAGAATATCGACCCCGTCGTACGCGTCGTCAGCAGCTCCAGCGCGCGCGTACCCGCCAGTGAATTCCCCTTCGGGCTGAGGCCTGGAGACCACACCGCAGCAACATACTGCCCCGGCAGCACGGCAACGATACCGCCGCCGACCCCACTCTTGGTCGGCAGCCCCACGCGAAAGGCAAAGTCCCCGGCCTCGTCATACACCCCGCAGGTCAGCATGATGGCGTTGATGCGTTTGACCTGCTCTGATGTCGCAATGATCTCTCCGTGCACATCGGTGCCACCGGTCGCAAGATACTGGAACGCAGTGACGAGATCCTCGCAACTCATCGCAAGCGAGCACAGGCGAAAGTAGGCTTGCAGTACGCGCTCGATCGGGTTGTCCAGATTACGATAGGCTTTCAGCAGCCACGCCATGGCGCGATTGCGGTGGCCGGTATCGTTCTCGGCCTCGGCGACCATCAGGTCATAGTTGATGCTCTCGTCGGCGGCCAGCGCGCGCACCTTGTCGAGGATCAGGTCCTCACCGGCATCGGCGTGATTCAGGATCATGTCCATGATCACCAGCGCGCCGGCATTGATCATCGGGTTGCGGGGAATGCCGCTTTCGGCTTCGAGCTGACCCAGCGAATTGAAACCCGCGCCGGAAGGTTCGCGGTTCACCCGCTTCCAGATCCTGTCGCCGTGCAGCTGCATGGCGCGCGTCAGGTTGAAGACCTTGGCGATACTCTGGATCGAGAAGCGCTCACAGGCCTCACCGACGCTGTAGGTCTCCCCCTGGATGGTTCGCAGACTCATGCCGAAATGCAGCAGTGAGCGGCCGGCCAGCGGCGGGATGTAATCGGCCACCTTGCCCTTTTTCAGCAGTGGCTGAACCTCGACGCGGATGTCTTCGAGTATTTCCTGGTAGTTCATCGCCATCAGTATAGGCACGAGGCAGGATTACTCGCAGCGCGAGACATCATCCCCGCCGCGCACTCGCGAGACATCATCTCCGCCATGCACTCGCGAGACATCACCCCCGCCGCGCACTGATGACACTGGGCACCTGCTCGAGTCGGCGCAGCAGGCGGTCAAGCTGCTCTATACCGGCCACGGCAATCTCCAGCCTGATGCTGGCGCGCGCGCTGGCACTGTCCGAACGCGAGCGTGTGCCCTGGATGCTGACCTTTTCATCGGCCAGCAGCGAACTGATGTCGCGCAGCAGTCCCTGGCGGTCTTCTGCGATTACATCCACCTGTACCACGTAGTCCTGGCCTTGCGGGGCGGCGAGATCCCAGCTGACGTCCACGACGCGCTCCGGATGGCTTCGTGAAAGCGCCTCAAGGTTGGTGCAATCGCTGCGGTGTACCGATAGACCCCGTCCGACGGTGATGTAGCCGCGCACGGGCTCGGGCGGCACCGGCCGGCAGCATTGCGCCAGGTGACTCATCAGGTCGCCCACACCCCGCAGCATGACGCCGCCCGGGGCGGTTGCGGCAGGGCGGGGCTTGCGTCGGGCAGACGGCGTGATCGGACGATCCTTGCCGGATTCGCGAGCCACAGCCGCGGCCACGGCACCGTGGGTGACATCACCTGCGCCGACGGCTTGCGAGAGCGACTCGATATCCTCGAACCCCATCGCCTCGGCCAGGCGCTGCACCGGGAACTCGCGCATGTCGATTCGCGCCAGCTCGCGCTCGACGGTGGCGCGACCATCGCGCTGGTTCTGGTCCTTATCCTGCAGCTTGAACCAGGCGCGCACCTTGGCGCGACTTCGGCCGGAGGCCAGGTAGCCGAGCTTGGGGATCAGCCAGTCGCGGCTGGGTCTGCCGTTGCGGGCCGTGAGAATCTCGACGCGGTCGCCGCTCTCCAGCCGGTGGGTGAGCGGCACCATGCGCCCGCTGACCTTGGCGCCGCGACAGCGGTGGCCGACATCGGTGTGCACGGCGTAGGCGAAGTCCAGCGGCGTGGCGCCGGCCGGCAGTTCGATGACATCGCCGCGCGGGCTGAAGACGAAGATGCGGTCTTCGAAAATCTCGGACTTGAAGCGGTCGATGAAGTCGGCACTGTCCTCGTCGGGCTGCTCGGGTTCGAGCAGGCGCCGCAGTCGGGCGATCTTCTGGTCGAAGGCGATGTTCTGGCCGGCGCCTTCCTTGTAGCGCCAGTGTGCGGCCACGCCGAGCTCGGCACCTGTGTGCATCTCATGGGTGCGGATCTGCACCTCGACGGCCAGCCGTTCGGGCCCGATCACGGCCGTGTGCAGCGAGCGGTAGCCGTTGTCCTTCGGTGTGGCGATGTAGTCGTCGAACTCACCGGGAATGGGCGTGCAGATACTGTGCACGACACCGAGCGCGGCATAGCATTCGCCGAGTGTGTCGACGAGGATACGCAGGGCGCGGATGTCGAAAAGCTCCTCGAAGCGCAATCGCTTGCGCTGCATCTTCTTCCAGATGCTGTAGATGTGTTTTGGTCGGCCGGTGATGTCCGCGGTAATACCGGCCTCGGCCAACGCCGCCGACAGCGTGGCGATGAAATTGCTGATGTAGCTTTCACGTTCGCTGCGGCGTGCGTGCAGCTTGCCGGCGATCTCGCGGTAGTTGATCGGATCGAGAAAGCGAAAAGCCATGTCTTCGAGCTGCCACTTCAGCTGCCAGACGCCCAGCCGGTTGGCCAACGGTGCATAGATCTCGCGCGTCTCGGCGCCGAGACGCCGGCGGGTATCCACATCGGCATGGCGTGCGGCGTGCAGGCGCCACAGCTGATCGGCGAGCTTGACCAGCACCAGCCGCACATCGGCGACAAGCGCCAGCAGCATGCGACGCAGGGCCTCGGCCTGGCCGGCCGACAGGCCGTCGTCCACCGACCACTCTTCACCGAAACCGAAGTCGCCCAGCCGGGTGAGTTCCTCGGCCAGGCGCAGGTCGGTGTCATCGAAGCGTCCGCGCAGCTGCGCGGGCTGACACAGCCTGGCATCCAGGCAGACATACAGCACCAGGGCCGGGCGCAGGGCGTCTGCCAGACCAAGCGAGGCCAGTGTCTCCCCGATGCGACAGGCCCGATCGGCCAGCCAGCGCGTGTCGTCGTGTGCTTCGAGTGCGTGCAGCAGCTGAGCCGCATCGCCGGTTGCCAGCGCGGCCGCGAGGGGTGCTTGGGTGTTTTTACCTGCGCTGTTCGAGTCGCTGGCGACAACCATGGATCATGTGTCAGTGACCACAATTATCGCTATGATACGCGCTTTGCAAACGCATCGAACCGGGCCGCCGCGGCCCGTCAATGGAGTACCCGATGAGATTATTCGCCGTGTTCGTGGTGGTCGTGCTGTCACAGGGGGCCATGGTGGCCCAGGCCGCAGAACTCGATATCAACATCAGTGACGAGGCCGTTCGCCTGAGCGGCAGCTGGGGCATCAGGGGCAATCTGCAGGCCGATGCCGGCTGGTTGTACAACAAGGACCGCGGCAACGTCGGCCACCTGGGCATCCAGCTGGTCGATCTGGCCACCGGCGGACAGCCGGCAATCGAGGCCGGGCTGGGTGGCCGCGTCGTGTTCTTTGATTCTGACGTGCGCAATCGCAGTGGTTCAGCCTTGCCGCTGGGCGGTACGGTGCGTTTCAACCTGCCCGAGGCCGACCGCTTCCAGCTCGGCGCCTATGCCTGGTTTGCCCCGGACGTGCTGAGCTTCGGCAGTGCCAGTGGGTATCGCGAGCTCGGCGCCTATGCCGGGTACGAGGTGCTGCGGGATGCCTCGGTGTACCTAGGCGTGCGCCAGGTCAACGCCAACTTCAAGCGCACGCCCAGCATCAACATTGATTCCGGCCTGCACGTAGGCATGCGCATCCGCTTCTGAGTACGCCATGGCCGGACACAGCAAATGGGCGAACATCCAACACCGCAAGGGCGCCCAGGACAAGAAGCGCGGCAAGCTGTTCACCAAGCTGATCCGCGAGATCACCGTGGCTGCGAAAATGGGCGGCGGCGAGATCGACGCCAACCCGCGCTTGCGCCTTGCGGTGGACAAGGCGCGCGCGCAAAGCCTGCCCAAGGACAAGATCGAGCGGGCGATCAAGCGTGGCTCGGGTGACGTCGATGGCGATGACTACGAGGAAATCCGCTACGAAGGCTATGCCAGCGGCGGTGTCGCGGTCATGGTCGATGCGCTGACGGACAATCGCAATCGCACGGTGGCCGAAGTCCGCCATGCGTTCTCCAAGCATGGCGGCAACCTCGGCGCGGACGGTTCGGTCGGCTACCTGTTCAACCGGGTCGGTGTGCTGGTCTACCCGCCGGGCAGCGACGAGGACCGGATCATGGGCCAGGCACTTGAGGCCGGCGCCGAGGATGTCATCGTCAACGATGACGGATCCATCGATGTGCTGACCGACCCGGATGATTTCGACACTGCCTGCAGCGCAATGACCGCGGCGGGGCTGGCGCCCGAGGAGGCCGAGGTGACGCTGCGCGCCTCTACCCATGTGTCGCTGGGCGAAGACGATGCCGCGGCGATGATGCGCCTGCTCGAGGCCCTCGAGGATCTCGACGATGTCCAGCAGGTCTACTCCAACGCCGATATCGCGCAGGATATTCTGGTGCGGCTGGCCTCCTGAGCCGGCGCGCAGCGGCCATCGTCGTGACAGGCGTGATCCGCATCCTCGGCGTCGATCCCGGCTCGCGCATTACCGGCTACGGGGTCATCGAACATGGTCCCGGCGGCACGCGCGCGTTGGCCTGGGGCGATATCCGCAGCGGCGAGGGGGAACTGCCGCAGCGGCTGCGCAGCATCTTCGAGCAACTGACCGTGATCGTGGCTGAACATGCCCCGCAGGAAGTGGCCGTGGAAAGGGTGTTCGTGAACAAGAGCGTCGACAGCGCACTGAAGCTCGGTCAGGCTCGTGGCGCGGCCCTGTGCGCGGTGTTCGGCGGCGGCGCCGAGGTATTCGAATATGCCCCCAGGCAGATCAAGCAGGCGGTGGTGGGCAGTGGTGCGGCCGACAAGCGCCAGGTGCAGCACATGATGCAGGTGCTGTTGAAGATGGACAGCGCGCCGGCCGCCGACGCCGCCGATGCCCTGGCCGTGGCCCTGTGCCATGCGCACATGCGCGGCGTGCCCGTGCAGCTGCGCACCGGGCGTCGGCGATGATCGGTTTTCTGCGCGGGCGCCTGGTCGCCAAGCAGCCGCCGCGGCTGGTGCTCGACGTCAATGGCGTGGGTTACGAGGTCGAGGCGCCGATGTCCACGATCTACGAGCTTCCCGCGATCGGCAGCGAAGTCACGCTGCTGACCCATCTGCTGGTGCGCGAGGATGCGCATATCCTCTACGGCTTTGCCAGTGAGGCCGAGCGTACGCTGTTTCGCAGCCTGCTGAAGGTCAGTGGTGTGGGCTCGCGCACGGCGCTGGCGATTCTCTCGGGCATCACGGCGGAGGCCTTCGCCAGATGTATCCAGGAAGGCGACGTGGCGCTGCTGACCAAGGTGCCCGGCATCGGACGCAAGACCGCCGAACGGCTGCTGGTGGAGATGCGCGATCGTATCGCGGCACAAGTGGGCGCGGGCACAGGCGCCGGCGGCGCGGCGGGCGCGGCAGCGACCTCGCCAGAAGGCGAGGCCTATGGTGCGCTGGTGGCGCTGGGCTACAAGCCGGCCGAGGTGTCCCGTATGCTCAAGCAGGTGAACACGCCCGGTCTGTCGACCGAGGAGCTGATTCGCCAGATCCTGAAGAACCTGGCCTGAGCCCATGCAAGCAGACAGCAGAATGATCGGTCCCGACGCCACCGGCGAAGACGAAGCCTTTGACCGGGCCATCCGGCCCAAGCGCCTGGATGACTATGTCGGCCAGCCGGCCGTGCTGCGCCAGATGCGGATTTTCGTCACGGCGGCGCGCCAGCGCGGCGAGGCCCTGGACCACACGCTGATCTTCGGCCCGCCGGGGCTGGGCAAGACCACGCTGGCGCACATCATCGCCAACGAACTGGACGTGAACCTGCGCCAGACCTCGGGGCCGGTGCTGGAGCGTGCCGGCGACCTCGCGGCGCTGCTGACAAACCTGCAGCCCAACGACGTGTTGTTCGTCGACGAGATCCACCGGCTGAGCCCGGTCGTCGAGGAAGTGCTTTATCCGGCGATGGAAGACTTCCAGCTTGACATCATGATTGGCGAAGGGCCGGCGGCGCGCTCGATCAAGCTCGATCTGCCGCCGTTCACGCTAGTGGGGGCGACCACGCGCGCGGGGCTTCTGACCTCGCCGCTTCGCGATCGCTTCGGCATCGTGCAGCGCCTGGAGTTCTACAGCGTCGAGGATCTGACGCGTATCGTCGCCCGCTCGGCCGGGATTCTGTCCCTGGAGATGGACCCGGCAGGCGCGCGCGAGATCGCGGCGCGCTCGCGCGGCACGCCGCGCATCGGCAATCGCCTGCTGCGGCGGGTGCGTGACTTCGCCCAGGTCGAGGCCGATGGCCGGGTCAGCGCCGAGGTCGCGCGCGCGGCCATGGACATGCTCGAAGTCGACCCCCAGGGCTTCGACATGCAGGATCGCAAGCTGATGCTCACGGTCATCGAGAAATTCGACGGTGGTCCGGTGGGCATCGAAAGCCTCGCCGCGGCCATTGGCGAGGAACGCGGCACCATCGAGGATGTGCTCGAACCCTACCTGATCCAGGAAGGCTTCCTGATGCGCACCGCACGCGGCCGCATGGCCACCCGCAGCGCCTATGCCCATTTCGGCCTGGCGCTGCCGGCGCACCTGTCTCGGTCCAGTGCGGATCTGTTCGACGGACAGTGAACGTGCGGACCTGTTTTTCTTCCGGCGGGAACTTTCCGACCGCAGCGGCGTCTGCTGGCCGGTCGTGTGCGTCTAAGTTCTGCCTGGGGTTCCCTGCCGGGATGTGCGGATGGAGTGCATGAACAGGTTCAGTATCGATGTGCGCGTGTATTGGGAAGACACCGATGCCCAGGGGGTGGTGTACTACGCCAACTATTTTCGGTTCATGGAACGCGCCCGCAGCGAGTGGCTGCGCGCGCGCGGCGTATCGCAGACGGCATTGCTCTCTGAACAGGGACTGATGTTTGCGGTCGTGGATACTGCCCTGAAGTTTTTTCTGCCGGCGCGTTTTGATGATGTGCTCGACATCAGTGCACAGCTCGCCGAGCTGCGCGGTGCCCGGTTTCGTTTCGATCAGGAAATCCGTCGCGGTGGCCCCGGCGGGGAATTGCTGTGCCAGGGCCATTGCCAGGCGGCCTGCCTGGATGCCACCACCTACAGGCCGCGGCGACTGCCGCAGGGCCTGCTCGGAGACAATGCATGAACCACGACATGTCGATTCTGCGCCTCATCCTCGACGCCAGCGTACTGGTGCAGTTGGTGATGCTCTCCCTGCTGATGGCCTCTGTGGCCTCCTGGGCGGTCATCTTCAAGAAGCGCCGCCTGCTCGGGGATGCCCGCCAGGCCGCCGATGAGTTCGAAAAGCGCTTCTGGTCCGGCGGCGACCTGTCGTCGATGTACCAGGGCTTGAGTCGCAGCGGCCAGCCAACCCTCGGCATGGCCGGCATTTTCGAGTCGGGGTTTCGCGAGTTCGGCCGCCTCAACCGCCAGGACGGCCTGACCTCGGCACAGGTACTCGAAGGTGCGCGCCGCGCCATGCGCGTCGCCCAGCTTCGCGAGGTGGACAGGCTCGAACAGAGCCTGGGCATGCTGGCCACGGTGGGTTCGACGAGCCCCTACGTAGGCCTGTTCGGCACCGTGTGGGGCATCATGAATTCCTTCCGCGCCCTGGGTAACGTGCAAAGTGCGACCCTGGCGATGGTCGCCCCGGGCATTGCCGAGGCGCTGATCGCGACCGCCATGGGCCTGTTCGCGGCCATTCCGGCGGTCATCGCCTACAACCGCTATGCCGAGCAGGTGGGCCGCCTGGAACTGCGCTACGACACGTTCATGGACGAGTTCTCGTCCATCCTGCAGCGCCACCTGCGCCGTCCTGACCAGCAGCCCCTGGAGACCTGAGCCGATGGATGCCGCCCCGCGCCGCCGCCGCCGCCTCATGGCAGAGATCAACGTCGTGCCGTATATCGACGTCATGCTGGTGTTGCTGATCATCTTCATGATCACCGCACCGCTGCTGACCCAGGGCATCCAGCTCGACCTGCCCGCCGTGGGCGCTGAACCTTTGGACGCCGAGATGCTCGAACGGTTTGAGCCACTGGTGCTGTCCATTGATCCTGAAGGTCGCCTGTATCTGAACATCGGCGGCAGCGAGGAGGAAGCGCTGGAGGCGGCTGTTGTGCTGGCCCGTGCAAGTGCGGTGATGCGTCGCGAACCGCAGACGCCCGTGCTGGTGCGTGCCGACCAGGCCACCTCGCACGGGCGTGTGGTGGCCGGGATGCGGCTGCTGCAGCAGGCGGGCGCGGGTCGTGTGGGCATTGTCACGGGGCCGCTCGATTCTTCGGATACGCCCTAGGTGGAGCCCTGATGGGCGAGTTTTGGCGCGAGTACGGCGTTCCCGTCCTGATGGCGGGCCTGATGCATGTGTTGATGCTGGCCTTGCTGCTGGTCGGCTTCGGGCTGCCGCGTCAAAGCCCGATGGCGGTGGTCGGTGATGTCGAGCTGATGGAGGCGGTGATCATCGACGAGTCGGTGTTGCTCGAACACACCAATCGTGTCGCCGAGGCCGAAGCGCAGCGTCAGCAGGCAGCCCGGCGCGAGATCGAGGAGGCCGAGCGTCGCCAGGCCGAGGCCCAGGCCCAGCGCGAGCGTGAAGAGGCCGCGCGCGAGGCGGCCCGTCGCGCGGAGGCTGACGCACAACGCGAACAGCAGCTGGCACGGGAGCGTGAGCAGGCCGAAAGGGTGCGCCAGCAGGAACAGGCCGAGACCCGTGCCCGGGAAGAGGCCGAGCGTCGCGCCCGCGAGGAAGAACAGGCCCGGCAGCGTGCCGAAGCCGAACGCCGTGAACGCGAGGAGGCACAGCGTCGGGAGCGTGAGGCAGCCGAGCGGCGTGCGCGGGAAGAGGCCGAACGACGGGCGCGCGAGGAAGCAGAGCGCCGCGCCCGGGATGAGGAGGCGCGCCGGCAGGCGGAACGCGAGTCTGAACTGCGGCGCATGATGGAAGGCGAGGAGCGCAGGCGACAGGCCGAGCAGGCCGGCCTGCTGGACCAATACCGTAGAATGATCGAGCAGCGTATCGTGCGCAACTGGGCGCGACCACCGTCGGCGGGGCCGGGCCTGCGCTGCGAAGTCAACGTGCGGCAGGCCCCCGGCGGCACGGTGCTGGATGTCAGGATCGGTACGTGTAATGGTGACGAGGCGGTGCGCCGCTCGATTGAAGCCGCGGTGTATCGGGCGTCGCCATTGCCCGATCCTCCGGATCCCTCGCTGTTTGAGCGCAATCTGACCATAATTTTCAGGCCTGAAGCATGATGACAATACGAGCAACTCTCCGTTGGCTGAGCCGGTGGTGTCTGGCACCCCTGCTGCTTCCGGCGCTGTATTCGCCGGTCCACGCCCAGCTGGTTGTGGAGATCACGCGTGGCGATGTGCAGGCTGTACCCATCGCAGTCGTGCCGTTTGGCTGGGAAGGCCAGGGCAGCATGCCCTTTGACCTGGCGAGCGTGATCGATGCGAACCTCAAGCGCAGCGGCCTGTTCGACCCGATGCGCCGCGCCGACATGGTATCGCGGCCGACCACAGCGGACGGCGTGGATTTCCGCGACTGGCGCCTGCTGGGGACCGACGTACTGGTGATCGGCCGCATGCTCGAACGCGATGCGCAGAACTACGAGATCCAGTTCCAGGTCTTCGACATCCTGCGCGGCCAGCAGCTGATGGGTTATCGCACCTCGTCAGATCGCCGCGCACTGCGCAGCACGGCACATCGCATCAGCGATCTCATCTACGAGCGCCTGACCGGCGTGCCAGGTGCTTTCAACACGCGTATTGCCTACATAACCGTCGACGGTAATCCACCTAATCGCACCCACCGGCTGATCGTCGCCGACAGTGACGGCGAGAACGAGGCGGTGATTGCCGAGTCGCCGCAACCGATCATGTCACCGGCCTGGTCGCCCGATGCGCGCCGGCTGGCCTACGTATCGTTCGAGGGCGGCCAGTCAGCGGTGTACGTGCAGACGCTGCGCACAGGTGATCGCCAGCGGGTGTCCGCGCGGGCCGGCATCAACGGCGCACCGGTGTTCTCCCCGGATGGCCGCAGGATCGCGCTGGTGCTCTCCAGGGAGACCGGACGGCCGGACATCTACACGCTGGATCTGTCCACGCAGGTGCTCACGCGGCTGACCGACAGCCCGTCCATCGATACCGAACCGGAATGGTCGCCCGATGGCCGCTGGATCTACTTCACCTCCGATCGGGGCGGTGGTCCGCAGATCTACCGGGTGCCTGCCGATGCACCGGGACGCGCCCAGCGGGTGACATTCGAGGGTCGCTACAATGCGCGGCCGCGGCTGTCCTCGGACGGCAAGCGCATGGCCGTAGTGCACAACGATGGCGGAAACTTCCGTATCGCGCTGGTGGATCTCGAGCGCAACACCACGATGGTGCTCACGGATGGTAGTCTTGACGAATCGCCAAGCTTCGCTCCAAATGGCGCCATGCTGATCTATGCCACACGGCAGGGTGCCCGCGGGGTGCTGGCCACGGTCTCGGCAGACGGCCGGGTCCGCCAGCGGCTGACCGTGCGCCAGGGCCAGGTGCAGGAACCGGCCTGGTCGCCGCTGCTGGGCCCGTAAGCTCGGGGGCACGGCGCGCCAGGTTTTCAGAACAGTTTTGTCTTTTCCACACATCATCACGCCAGAGGGCTTCAAGTCATCATGAACATGTACAAGATTTTGCTGGTCGCAGTGCTTGCAATCGCACTTGTCGCCTGTGCCGGGCGGGGTACCACGCCGGCAGACGACGACCTCGACGCCACGGCTGTGCCGCGTACTACTGACGGGACCGGTACCACGCGTGCCGACGACGGGCGTTCGCGCTTCGGCGGCATGGAAGCACTCGAGCCGGATCCGAGTGATCCCGTGTTGTCCAACATGGTCATCTACTTCGATTTTGACCGCGATGCGATTCGCTCGGAGTTCACGCCCACGCTCGATGCCCACGCACGGTTCCTGATGGAGAATCCTCGCCGTCGTGTCCGCCTCGAGGGCCACACCGACGAGCGCGGCTCGCGCGAGTACAACATCGGGCTGGGTGAGCGCCGTGCCTTGTCAGTGCGTCGATACATGCTTCTTCAGGGAGTCTCGGCCGACCAGTTGACCACCGTCAGCTACGGCGAGGAGCGGCCTGCGGAGCTTGGCAGTGGTGAGTCGGTCTGGGCGCGCAATCGCCGGGTCGAACTCGTCTACCGCCAGTGAGTGTGTGATGCACGTTCGCATACAGGCCGGTCTGCCGTTGACGGTTGCGCTGGCGGCCATGCTGGCCGCCGGCTGCGCCGCGCTGCCGGCCGAAGAGGACCCAGTGCAGCTGCGTCTGACCGATATCGAGGCCCGCGTCATTCGTATCGAGCGCATGCTCGACAACCGGACGCTGGCGGAACTTGCCGAGCAGTTGAGTTCCGCACAGCGCGAGGCGCAGGAACTGCGCGGCGATATTGAGACGCTGAATTTCGAGCTGGAACAGGGGCAGCAACGCCAGCGCCAGCAGTACGTCGATCTCGATGACCGTCTGCAGCAGCTTGAGCGTGGTGGCAGAGAGTCGACAGCCTCGGCAACGCAGTCGGGCACGGGCGGCGGCGTGGCTGCGGGGCAGCTGCCGCTGCCCGGGGCCGGCGACCGGGCGAACTACCAGGCGGCCTTCGAGCTGCTCAAGGAGGCTCGTTACGACGAATCGGCCAACGCGTTCCGGCAGTTCCTGATTACGTTTGCGGACAGTCCGCTGGCCGATAATGCGCAGTACTGGCTGGCCGAGACGGCCTATGTGAACCGTCGTTTCGGTGAGGCGTTGCCGAAGTTCCAGCAGGTCCTCGATGACTACCCGGGCTCGCGCAAGGCACCCGACGCGCTGCTGAAGATCGGCTACTGCAACTACGAGCTGCAGCGCTGGAGTGCTGCGCGTGAGGCGCTGCAGCGTGTTGTCAACGAGTTTGGCGACACTACGGCCGCGCGGCTGGCCCAGCAGCGCCTCGACCGGATGCGCAGCGAGGGACGCTAGCATGGCGCAGGCCGCAGCAGCCAGTGCGCGCAGTGCGCTGCCTGCGGCTCAGCGTCTGCTGATCGCCGAGGTTTTCCACTCGCTGCAGGGCGAGGCCGATGCCGTCGGCTGGCCGAGCGTGTTCATCCGCCTGACCGGCTGTCCCTTGCGGTGCAGCTACTGCGACACCGAATATGCGTTCACCGGCGGCCAGTGGCGTGATTTCGACAGCCTGCTGGCAGAGACGGCGCAATACGGCGTGCAGCATGTCTGCGTCACCGGTGGTGAACCGCTGGCCCAGGCTAACTGTCTGGGCCTGCTTGCCGCGTTGTGCGATGCAGGCTACGAGGTGTCGCTGGAGACCAGCGGGGCGTTCGATATCAGCGCGGTGGATGCGCGCGTGCGCCGCGTCATGGATCTCAAGACCCCATCCTCGGGTGAGATGCATCGCAATCGCCTGGAAAATCTCGCCCAGCTCGGTGCGCGCGATCAGCTGAAGTTCGTGCTCTGCGATCGCGGCGACTATGACTGGGCGCGCGAGCTGCTTGCCGCGCATCGTCCGCAGCAGCGTTGCCAGGTGCTGTTCTCCCCGGTCTGGGGAAGGCTTGAGCCCGCGACGCTCGCCGGCTGGATTCTTGAAGACCGTTTGCCGGTGCGCTTCCAGGTACAGCTGCACAAGCTGCTCTGGGGCGAAACACCCGGACGCTAGGGCAAGACGACAGGGTGTCGCGCATTGGCTGACAGGGCCGTTGTATTGCTCTCGGGCGGACTGGACTCGGCCACGGTGCTGGCCTGCGCCCGTGAGCGTGGCCATGACTGCTATGCCTTGAGTTTCGACTACGGTCAGCGTCACCGTTCGGAACTCGATGCCGCCGGCCGGGTAGCGCGCAGCCTGGGCTGCGTCGAGCACCGGACCATGCGGATCGACACTGCGGGCATCGGCGGATCCGCGCTGACCGACAGCCGTATCGATGTGCCCGAAGCACCCACGCAGGGCATCCCGGTCACCTATGTGCCCGCTCGCAACACCGTATTTCTCGCCCTCGCGCTGGGTTGGGCCGAAGTGCTGGAAGCCGGCAGCATCTATATCGGCGTCAATGCCGTCGACTACTCCGGCTATCCCGACTGTCGCCCCGAGTTCATTGCCGCGTTCGAGAAACTCATCGCCGTGGCGACCCGCGCGGGTGTAGAAGGCCATCGCCTGAGGCTCGAGACACCCCTGATCGCGCTGAGCAAGGCGCAGATCATTGCCCTGGGCACGGGTCTTGGCGTCGACTACGCGCAGACCGTATCGTGCTACCAGGCCGATGCCCAGGGCCGCGCCTGTGGACGATGTGATTCCTGTCGGCTGCGCCGAGGGGGCTTTGCCGCCGCCGGTGTGCCGGATCCGACCCGCTACCGCTGAGCTTGCCGAGGTTTTCCCGCCCGGGAGGCTGCTGTATGATCGCGGCTGCTTGCAGATGCGGGCCGTTAGCTCAGTTGGTAGAGCACTGGACTTTTAATCCATTGGTCGTTGGTTCGAGCCCAACACGGCCCACCACTCCCCTTCAGCCGCAGAGCCGTTCACGCAATGCGCATGACCCGACAGGAATTTCTGGCCTGGCCGAACAAGGCCATCACGCTGCTGGGCATGTCCGGTGTGGGCAAGACCACGCTGGCCAACCGGCTGCCGAAGTCCAGCTGGTTTCATTTCTCGGGCGATTACCGGATCGGCACGCGGTATCTGGACGAGCCCATCCTCGACAACATCAAGCGCCAGGCCATGCAGGTGGGCTTCCTGCGTGATCTGCTGCGCAGCGATTCGATCTACATCTCCAGCAACATCACCGTCGACAATCTAGCGCCGATAGCCACCTTTCTTGGCAAGATCGGGCGCCGCGACCTCGGTGGCCTGTCGGTAGATGAGTTCAAACGTCGGCAGCGTCTGCACCATGCGGCGGAGATCGGCGCCATGCGCGATGTGCCGGATTTCATTGTCAAGGCAGCGGAAATATACGGCTACGAGCACTTCATCAATGATGCAGGCGGCAGCGTCTGCGAGCTCGACGATCCGCTCGTCGAGGCGGGGCTGGCCGAACATACCCTGATCATCTACCTGCGCCCCGATGCGCGCATGGAAGAGCAGTTCATCCAGCGTGCCATCGACAACCCCAAGCCCATCTACTATCAGGAAGCTTTCCTGGATGAGCAGCTTGCGCGTTATCTGCGCGAGTCGGGCCTGAATTCGGCCGATGACATGGACCCCGATGCCTTCGCGCGCTGGGTGTTTCCGGCCCTGGTCGAGCACCGCAAGCCCCGCTATGACGCGATGGTCGAGCGCTACGGCTATGCCGTGGATGCACGCGCCAGCGAGGCGGTGCGTACGGAAGCCGATTTCATCGAGCTGATCGCAGGCGCACTGGACTGAAGCCTGGCGCGACCATGAGAAAATCGTCAGGATTGCTTTGTTCGCGCGCCGCGCTTCGCGGCCAAGGGTGAGCAGAACCGCGCCGATCTCGGTGCCGGCCCTGGCGCTGATCTCCAGCGTTGGAGCGTTTGGCACTCACCTGCTGCTGCCGGCCCTGCCGGCCATCCGTGACGAGTTCGCGGTCAGCAGCGCCCAGGTCCAGCTGGTGGTCAGCCTGTCATTGCTGGCGCTGGCAGCGGGCGCGCTGATCAACGGGCCGCTGTCTGATCGCTTCGGGCGTCGCCCCGTGGCACTGGCCGGACTGGCGATGTTCGTGGCCGGCAGCCTGATCGCCTGGATGGGTGCCGACCTGTCCAGCGTGCTGGTGGGGCGCGTCGTGCAGGCCCTTGGGGGCGGTGCGGCGATCACCGTGGTGCGCGCGGTCATTCGCGATATCTACGATCGCGACTCGGCCGCATCCGCCTTTGGCTACGTCGCCTCGTTCGTACTCATCGTGCCGCTGCTCGTGCCGCTGCTGGGCGGGGCGCTGTCGGAGACTTTCGGCTGGCGCAGCAATTTCCTGGTCGCGATCACCGTGGGCGTGGGCATCGGTGCATTCATCGCGCTGCGCCTGCCTGAGACGCGGCCAGCGGCCACCCACCGGGACGCACCGCTGCTGCGGGAAATGTTCTCGCTGCTGCGTCGCCGGGCGTTTCTTGGCTATGCCCTGAATTACAGTTTCTCGATGGCGGCGCTGCAGGCGTTCATTGCCGGTGCGCCGTTGCTGCTGGTGGGCAGCCTGGGTCTTTCGGCTACCGCCTACGGCGGCTGGTACATGTTGACGGCAGCGGCGTCGCTGTCCGGGTTTTATCTTGCGGGGCGCCTGTCGCGGCAGATGGGTATCCACCGGATGATTCGGGTGGGCATGATCGCATCGCTGTTCGCGACCACCGCCCTGTTGTGTGTGCAGGGCGTGTTCGGGATTTTCTCGCCGCTGGCGCTGATGTTGCCGGCGATGGGGCATACCTTCGCCAATGCCCTGATGGTGCCAAGCAGCACATCCGGCGCGATCAGCGAGCGCCCCGAGCTCGCCGGCTCAGCGGCCGGCGTCCTGGGGTTCATGCAGTTCCTGTGCGCAGCCGCGGCCGTGCAGGTGATGGGCATCCTGCACGATGTCACGGATATGGCCGTGGCCCTGGTCATGGCCGGCGCCTCGATGGCTGCAGCGGCTTCGTACCTGTTGCTGGTGGTCCGGCGTGCGCCTGTGCAGCGAGCGCCCCGACAGGCAGAATAGCCGACTGGTTGGCAATGGGCGCAGCACTATGGATGACATGATTGCCCCGTCGATACTCTCGGCGGACTTCGCGCGGCTGGGCGAGGAAGTCGACGCGGTCCTGGCCGCTGGTGCCGATATCGTGCACTTCGATGTCATGGACAATCATTACGTGCCGAACCTGACCATCGGTCCGCTGGTGTGCGAGGCTCTGCGCCACCATGGTGTGACCGCACCCATCGACGTACACCTGATGGTCAAGCCTGTGGACCGGATCATTCCCGATTTTGCCCAGGCCGGCGCCAGCTGGATCAGCTTCCACCCGGAAGCCAGCGAACACGTGGATCGCACGCTGGCGCTGATTCGCGAGTCCGGCTGCAAAGCCGGCCTGGTGTTCAACCCTGCCACGCCGTTGTTCCATCTTGATCATGTCATGGACAAGCTGGACCTGATCCTGCTGATGTCCGTCAATCCGGGCTTCGGTGGCCAGAAGTTCATAGACTCGACCTTGCCGAAGCTTCGCGAGGTTCGTCGACGCATCGATGCCTCCGGTCTGCCGATACGCCTGGAGGTCGACGGCGGCGTGAAGACGGACAATATCCGGCGTATTGCCGAGGCGGGTGCCGATACCTTCGTCGCCGGATCGGCGATCTTTGGCACACAGGACTATCGCGCGACGATTGCCGGGATGCGTGAGCAGCTGGCGGCGGCCAGGCGGTGACTGCAGCCTGCGCGGCTGTGCTGTTCGATCTGGATGGCACGCTCGCTGACACGGCACCGGCGATCACGCGGGCGCTGAACGCAACCCTGGTGGAGCACGACCTGGCCGCGCAGTCCGAGCCGGTCGTGCGCGGCTGGATCGGCGGCGGGGTGGAATTGCTGCTCTCGCGGGCGATGCACGCCTTTTCGCTGGATGCCGACGATGCGGCCGCCAGGGCCCGCCTGATGGGACGGTTCGCCGTGCACTATCGTGATTGCCTGGCCGACGGTGTCGCTGCTTACCCCGGCATGGTCGATCTGCTGCATCGCCTCCGCGATGACGGCACGCCCCTGGGGATGGTCACGAACAAGCCGCGCGAGTTTGCCGTGCCGCTGCTCGAAGTCCTGCAGCTGGCGCCGTTGTTCTCGGCCATCGTCTGTGGTGATGATCTGCCGCGACGCAAGCCCGATCCGTTGCCCGTCAGCACGGCGGCCTCGGCGCTGGGGGTGGCGGCTGGCAGCAGCTGGATGGTGGGGGACTCGCTGGCCGACGTGCGCTCTGCCAATCAGGCCGGCTGCGTCTCCGTGCTGATGGCATACGGCTACGGCAGCGACGATCCCCAGGCGGTTGCGCAGGCGCGCATGCATGCGCTGGATGTGGCGCAATTGCGTAGCCTGCTCTATCCACGGTAGGCTTACGCGGTTTTGCGTCGAGCATTGTTTAACTACCCCCCGACATTACGCGCAGCCGGGCAGCGCCTGGCGTGACGGCTGCAGGACGGCCTTTGGCATGACAGACAGCAAGTGGATTGTTCACAAGTTCGGCGGCAGCAGCCTCGCCACCGCAGAGCGTTTTCGGCGCGTGGCCGACATCATCGTGGCCCAGCAGCGCGGCCGGCTGGGCGTCGTGGTGTCCGCCATCGGCGGTTTCACCGATGCCCTGCTGGGCCTGGTGGCCTCTGCCTCGCGTGGCACCGAGACGCCGGATGCGGCGCTTGCCGAACTGGGCATGCGCTACCGCGGTATCGTCGAGGAGCTGCTCGATGAGCCTTCGCGCGGCCCGGTACTCGCGGCCTTCGAGCGCGACTGTGAGGACATCCGCCACGTGCTTCAGGCGCTGCTGCTGGTGCGCGCCGCCTCGCCACGCAGTCGTGATCTCGTCGGGGGCTTTGGTGAGCTGTGGTCCGCGCGGCTGATGGCCGCCTACCTGGCCGCCCGCGAGGACCTCTCGCTGCCTGTTGACTGGCTGGATGCCCGTCAGGTGCTGGTCGTAGAGCCCGGCGAAATGGGGCCGGCGGTATGCTGGGACGAGACCCAGCGCCGGCTTGCCGAACGGGGCGTGGCGAATTTTGCCGGCATCGTGGTCATCACCGGGTTCATCGCCAGCGACACCGAGGGTCTGCAGACGACGCTGGGTCGCGATGGCAGCGACTACTCGGCGTCGATTTTCGGGGCGCTGCTCAATGCCGCCGAGATCAACATATGGACCGATGTCAGTGGCGTGATGAGCGGCGATCCCGGACGCGTGCCCGAAGCGGCGGTGATCACGGACCTGTCTTACAGCGAAGCCATGGAGCTGGCCTATTTCGGCGCGCGCGTGCTGCATCCGCAGACCATGGCGCCGGCCGTGCGCGAAGGCATCCCGATTCGTATCCGCAGCACCTTCGACCCCAGCGCCCGGGGCACGCGGGTGGCTGCCGATCCGCCGGCAGGCCAGCAGGTCAAGGGGGTCAGTGCAGTCGACGGGGTAGCACTGATCAATCTCGAGGGGGCGGGCATGATCGGCGTGCCCGGGACGGCCGACCGCCTGTTTGGCGCGCTGCGCGCCGCCGGCGTGTCCGTCATCCTGATCTCGCAGGGCAGCTCTGAGCACTCGATCTGTTTTGCGGTGCCCGAGACATCCGCCGAACAGGTGCGTCGCGTGGTCGAGCGCGCCTTTGCCAGCGAACTGCAGCAGGGGCTGGTCAACCGCGTCGGTGTGATGCGCCAGTGCAGTATTCTCGCCGTGGTCGGCGATGGCATGGCCGGGTTGCCGGGTGTGGCCGGGCGTTTCTTCGGCACCCTGGGGCGTGCCGGCATCAACGTGCGCGCGATTGCCCAGGGCGCCTCGGAGCGCAACATCTCAGCCGTGGTCGATACCGAGGATGCCGCCCGCGCGGTGCGCGCCGTGCACTCGAGTTTCTACCTCTCGGCCAAGACGCTGTCGATTGGCATCATCGGCCCGGGTACCGTGGGTGGTGCGCTGCTGGAACAGTTGCACGCCGAGCGCGAGCGGCTGCGGCGCGAGTTCAATCTGGACCTGCGCGTTCGCGGTATCGCCACATCCCAGCGCATGTTGCTGGGCGGTCGCGACGTGGCGCTGGCCGGCTGGCGCGAAACACTTGCACAGCAGGGCCAGGCCACCGATCTGGATGTCTTCACCGACCACGTGCAGGCCGATCATCTGCCGCATGCCGTGATCATCGACTGCACCGCAAATCAGGACATCGCGAACCGCTACGAAGGCTGGCTGGCGCGCGGGATCCACGTCATCACGCCCAATAAGCGTGCCAACAGTGGTCCCTGGCCGGCCTACGAGGCGATTCGCCGGGCCTGTCGCGAGCACAGCTCGCATTACTTCTACGAGACCACGGTCGGTGCCGGCCTGCCGGTGATCCAGACGCTGCGGGACCTGCGTGACACGGGTGATCGCATTACCAGCATCCAGGGTATTTTCTCCGGGACGCTGGCCTACCTGTTCAACCTGTATGACGGCTCGCAACGATTCTCCGACATCGTGCGTGAGGCACGCGCCCGCGGCTACACGGAGCCCGATCCGCGCGAGGATCTCTCGGGCATGGATGTAGCGCGAAAAACCATTATCCTGGCGCGTGAGGCGGGCCTGACGCTGGAACTGGCCGACATCCCGGTGCGCAGCCTGGTGCCCGCCGGGCTGGAGGCAGGCTCGGTGGATGACTTCATGGCGCGGCTGGCCGAGCATGACGAGGCCATGGGGGCGCTGGTGGCTGAAGCCGATGCCAACGACCAGGTCTTGCGCTACGTGGGACATCTTGACGTGGCCGGTGGACGTGCTTCGGTGGACCTGGCGCGTTTCGAGCGCGACCACCCGTTCGCGCGCATCAACCTCACCGACAATATCGTGCAGTACGAAACACGACGCTATAGCGAAAACCCGCTGATCATCCAGGGGCCCGGCGCCGGTCCGGAAGTCACGGCCGGCGGTGTGTTCGCAGATCTGCTGCGCCTGTGCAGCGTGCTGGCAGGCCCGTTGTGAGGTTGCCGTGAACTACCGCAGTACCCGCGGAGGCGCCAGTGTAGGCCTGGCCGAGGCGCTGCTGCTGGGGTTGGCCCCGGATGGCGGCTTGTTCGTGCCGGAGAATCTTCCGAGGTTATCTACGGAAGACTTTGATGATAAAGAAGATATTGTAGATATCGGCACGCGTTTTCTGGCGCCTTTCTGTGCCGGCAGTGCCTTGGAGACGCGGCTCCGCGAGATCTGCACTGAGGCTTTTTCCTTCCCGATCCCGTTACGGGATCTGATGCCCGACCATCCTGGCAGGCTCAGTGTACTGGAGCTTTTTCACGGTCCCACGGCGGCATTCAAGGACGTCGGTGCGCGCTTCCTGGCCGCCTGCATGCAGCGACTCGACGCAGCCGCATCGCAGGCTGATCGTCGGCCTCTGACGATCCTGGTGGCGACCTCCGGTGATACCGGTGGCGCGGTGGCGGCGGCGTTTCACGGCCGCCCGGGCTTCCGCGTCGTGGTCCTGTACCCGGAAGGGCAGGTCTCACCGCGTCAGGCACACCAGCTCGCGTGCTGGGGTGACAATGTCCTGACGCTGGTGGTCGACGGCCCGTTCGACGCCTGCCAGCGCCTGGTCAAGGGGGCGTTCACTCACCCGGAACTCTCGAGCGCTCACCGTTTGTGTTCGGCCAACAGCATCAATATCGGCAGGTTGCTGCCGCAGGCCGTCTATTACGCAGCCTCGAGCCTGTGGCACCTGCGCCGGCATGGCCGGCCGGCTTCCTACATCATTCCCACAGGCAATCTTGGCAATGCGCATGCCTGTGTCATGGCGCGCGCCTGCGGGCTGCCGATCGGGCGTATCGTGCTTGCGACCAACGCCAATCGCACGATTGGGGATTATCTGGCCAGCGGCGAGTACGCGCCGCGAGAAAGCATCGCGACGCTGGCATCGGCCATGGATGTCGGCGATCCTTCGAACATGGAGCGACTGCGCAAGCTGTTTCCCGGCATCGACGCGCTGCGCGAGCAGGTCCGCGCGTACAGTGTAGGTGACGAAGAAATCCGTGCGCAGATTCGCCGTGACGCGCAGCGCTATGGTGAAGTCTGGTGTCCGCACACGGCGACTGCCGCGCATGTCTACGATCTGCTCGATGCCGAGGAGCGAAAAGACCCGTGGGTACTGGTGGCCACGGCGCATCCTGCGAAATTCGACACCGTCGTCGAGCCGCTGCTCGGACGCACCCTCGAGATTCCCGCTGAACTCGCGGCGCTGCTGGAGCGCCCGACTGTGCAGCAGCATATTGCCGCCGATCTCGATGCGCTTGCAGACCGGATGGCCGTGTCATGACCATCGCTGAGTCCAGCCGATGAACACCCAGTCACCCCTGCTGCTGATCGCGGGCGCGAGTGTGATCGTCATCGTGCTGGGCGCGTTGCTGTGGTGGTGGCAGCGTGGCGGCGATCGCCAGCGCCGGGAGCTCGACCGGGCGTTTCGTGATATCGCCACCGAGCGGCTCACCAATGTCGTCGTCCCCGATGGTGAAGGCGGCGAGATCCATCTCGACCACGTGCTGCTGACCAGGCGCGGACTGGTGGTCGTGCACGTCAAGCGTGTGCGCGGCACTGTGTTCGGCAGTGATCGCATGGATGACTGGACGGTCATCGACGGCGACCGTCGCCACACTTTCGCCAATCCCCAGAGTTCCCTCTATGATCGCGTTGCTGCCGTCAAGCGCATCGTGCGCGAGGTGCCGGTTGAAGGGGCGATTGTGTTTGGCGCCAATGCGAGCTTCAGCGGTGGAGTACCACGGCATGTGGCGACACTGGCGGAGTTTCGCGAACGATACATGCCCGAGGGCAGGACAGCGACGGCCGAGAGTGTCGAGGATTTCTTTCCGCACTGGCAGCGACTGTGCGATGCCGTGATCGATGCCAACCTGGAGCGCTTGAAGCGCCTGTAAAGCCTTGCGCCAGGGGCGCCAGGCACAGGGTTCGTCGCGGCGCCGCGGTCTTTAGTCGTCGAGTTCGAAGAACTCGGTGGCGGCTAAAGTTGTGGCCTGCGCCAGCGCCTCGACCCCGATCCCCCGCGAGTGGGCCACCTTGCGCAATATATGGGGCAGGTGGACCGGTTCATTGCGCCGCGTCGCAGGTTTTTCCGGGAGATCGCGCGGCAGCAGGTAGGGCGCATCGGTCTCCAGCATCAGCCGCTCAAGCGGAATATCGCGCACCAGGGCTTCGAGGTGCCGGCCGCGGCGTTCATCGCAGATCCAGCCGGTAATGCCGATGTACAGGTCCATGTCCAGGTAGCTGTAGAGTTCCTTTCGTTCGCCGGTGAAACAGTGCGCCACGGCGCGCACGAGCCCGTCGCGGTAGTCCTTGAGGATCGCGATGAATCGCTCATGGGCATCGCGCTGGTGCAGGAATACCGGCAGTTCCAGTTCCACGGCAAGTTCGAGTTGGGCGGCGTACGCGCGTTCCTGTTCGGCCGGTGTCGAATAGTTGCGGAAGTAATCCAGACCGCATTCGCCGACGGCCACTACGCCGGGTCCCTGTGCGATATCGGCCAGTATGGGGATGTCTGCCGCGCCGAACTCCCGCGCGTGGTGCGGATGAATGCCCGTCGTGGCATAGAGTTCACCGGGTCGCTCGAGAGCCAGGCGCGCAGCGCGGCGGGATTGCACTACGGTGCTGCCGGTGACGACCATGCGCCGCACGCCTGCGGCCTGCGCACGGGCAATCACCTCGTCGCGATCGTCATCGAAACTCTCATGCGTCAGGTTGACGCCTATATCGACCAGGTCCAGCATGGCCGGCATTCTAGCGGGGATTGCCGGAGCAGGGTAACGGGCATTACGCTGTCGCTGCCCTGGCAACTGGCTGCAGTAAGGCCAGCTGCAGGCGTGCGAGGATGTGCCTGAGGGTTTCGGGCGGATGCCTGAAGGCCTGATGCGACTTTTTGACAGCCGGAATATCGGTTTCAGGTGTGCCCGATCAGTGATGCGATGGACTAAAAGGCTCGTGCAGACGCAGCTTCCGCTGGCGCTGGAGGCGCCACAGGCTGCTACGGACGCGTTGCCATACCTGCAGGTGCGCCGCCATCCGCGTGCCCGCCGCCTGAGTATCCGGGTGCACGCGGGCGGTCGCGTGGTCGTCGTCGTGCCGCGAAGAAGCTCGGCGCGCAGTGTCGAGGCGTTCATCAATGAACATCGCGACTGGATTATCCGTACCTCACGCAAGCTTTCTCCAATAGAACCCCTGGCCTTACCATCGCATATCGAACTGCCGGCGATCGGGCGCAGCTTCGCGCTTGACTATCCCGGCTCGCATGAGCGTCGTGTGCGCTGGGCAGAACGCGGCGATACGCTGGTGCTGCACACCAGCGCGGAAGATGCGCCCGCAAGCATGGCTGTGTTGCGCGACTGGTTGCTCGCCCAGGCACGGCGCCAGGGGCCGGCACAGGTCGCGGCCATCGCGGCGGAAACCGGGCTTGAGCCTTCGCGACTGCAGTTTCGGCTGCAGCGTACCCGCTGGGGGAGTTGCTCGAGCCGTGGCACCGTCAGCCTCAATGCCTGCATGTTGTTTCTGGAGGGCCGTCTGCTGCGCTACCTGTTGCTGCACGAACTCTGCCATCTTCGCCATATGAACCATTCGAAGCGGTATTGGGACCTGGTGGCGCGTTTCGAACCTGACTGCCGGGCGCTGGACCGTGAGCTCGATGACGCCTGGCGCCGGGTGCCCGCCTGGGTTTTCGGCCACCTGGCGTGATCATGCCTGCACGTCAGTCGTAGCGTGGGCCAATGAGTCGCCGCCACAGCCTGAGCTTCTGGGTGCCTGCCATCGCAGCCTCGCCGCTGTTGCTGGGCCAGGCGATATGGACCGCATTGCGCACACCGCGATTGCCGGAGGCCGCCGGCGCCCGCGCGGCAACGGTCTATTCGGCCGATGCAGCCGATGGGCTCGATGCGGCCGATCATCCCGGCTCGGATCGGCACGCGCCAGCGCCGATGCGCCTGTTGGTCGCCGGCGAATCCACCGCGGTTGGCGTGGGCGTGAGTTGTCTTGATGAAGCGCTGGCGGGCAGGCTCGCCGTGGAGATCGCCAGGCGCAGCCATCGCCGCGTGGACTGGCAGGTCGTGGGCGCCAACGGTGCACGGGTCGAGCGTCTTGTCGGTTTGCTTGGCCGCGCCAGTATTGCCCCGCAGACCGAGCTTGCGCTGCTGCCGATGGGGGTCAACGATACCGTCAAGCTCAGCTCGGCGCGACGCTGGGTGGCTGCGTTGCAGAGCACCACGGATCTGCTGCGCGCTGCCGGCGTAGGGCACATCGCCTGGGCATCGGTGCCGCCAGTGGGATGGTTTACGGCGCTGCCGCGCCCGCTGCGCTGGTTGCTGGGGATGCGCGCCCGTCAGCTGGATCGGATCCTGCTGGAGTGGGCCGCACAGGCAGGCGACGACGTGTACTACCTGCCGGTTCGATTGCCGCCCCGGCCCGAATTGTTGGCCGAGGACGGCTACCACCCCGGCCCGGAGGGCTATCGCCTGTGGGCGTCGCTGCTGGCCGATCAGCTGCAAGCCTGTGATCTGCTCGCAACTGATCGGCCAAAAGACCCCTGACAGCGTCAGGCGGCTTTCGCAGCACCCGCGAGTTGCCGCAGGACGTAGTGCAGGATGCCGCCGTTCTCGTAGTACTCCCGCTCCTTGGGCGTATCGATGCGCACTATCGCATCGAAGCTGATCGATTTGCCGCTCTTTGGTTTCGCGGTGACGTGGACGGTCTTCGAACTGCCGTCAGCCAGGCCGGAAATGCTGATGGTCTCCTCGCCGGTGAGGCCGAGTGACTTCGCACTTTCGCCATCTGCATACTGCAGCGGCAGCACACCCATGCCGATCAGGTTCGAGCGATGGATGCGCTCGAAGCTCTCGGCGATGACGGCCTTTACGCCCAGAAGCACCGTGCCCTTGGCGGCCCAGTCACGCGATGAACCCGAGCCATATTCCTTGCCGGCCAGGATCACCAGCGGCACCTTGTCCTCGCGGTAACGCATGGCCGCGCCATAGATCGACATCTCCTCACCGCTGGGCATGTGGCGCGTGTAGCCACCCTCGCGCTCGACCAGCAGATTGCGCAGGCGGATATTGGCGAACGTGCCGCGCATCATGACCTCGTGGTTGCCACGACGTGAGCCGTAGGAGTTGAAGTCCACCGGGTCCACGCCCTGCTCGATCAGGTATTGGGCGGCCGGACTGTCTTTGGCGATACTGCCGGCAGGGGAGATGTGGTCAGTGGTGACCGAGTCGCCAAGCACTGCCAGCACCTTTGCATCGACAATGTCCTCGATGCCTTCGGGGGTGGCCTGCATGCCCTCGAAGTAGGGTGGATTCTTGACATAGGTGGAGGCGTCATCCCAGGCATAGAGTTCACCCTCTGGGACGTCCAGGCTGTTCCAGTTCTCGTCGCCATCGAACACACCGGCATAACTGGATTTGAACATCGCCGAGCCGATCTTCTTCAGGATGATGTCCTGGATCTCGTTCGAGCTTGGCCAGATGTCACGCAGAAAAACCGGCTTGCCGTCGGCGTCATGGCCCAGTGGGTCGTTCTGCAGATCGATTTCCATGGTGCCCGCCAGTGCATAGGCAACCACCAGCGGCGGAGAGGCCAGGAAGTTCATCCGCACCTGCGGATGAATGCGCCCCTCGAAGTTCCGGTTTCCCGACAGCACACTGCAGCCCACGAGGTCGGCGGCCTGCACCGCGGCGGCGATCTCGTCGCGCAGCGGACCGGAGTTGCCGATGCAGGTCGTGCAGCCATAGCCGACGATGTTGAAGCCCAGCGTCTCGAGGTCATCCAGCACGCCGGCGGCTTTCAGGTAATCGGTAACAACCTTGGAGCCAGGCGCCAGCGAGGTCTTCACCCACGGTTGTGACGACAGGCCACGGGCTGCGGCGTTTCTCGCCAGCAGGCCGGCACCCAGCATCACCGCCGGGTTGGATGTGTTGGTGCAACTGGTGATGGCGGCAATGAGCACCGCGCCGTCGCTGACATCGAAAGACTTGCCCTTCATGGTCACGCGGGCAATGCCCTTGGCCGGCGGACTGCCGACCGGGGCCGCGCCGCCCTCGGCTTCGAAATCAGCGACCGGCGCCGTCTTGCTGGCGCGCGCCTCGCGAATTGGTGCCAGGTGATGCAGGAAGGTGGCCTTGGCGTCTTTCAGGGGGATACGGTCCTGCGGCCGCCGCGGGCCCGCGAGACTGGGCTCTACGGTGGCAAGATCGAGTGCCACGACATCGGAATACAGGGCGTCTTCCTCGCCATCTTCGCGCCACATGCCCTGCTCGCGCGCATAGGCCTCGACCAGTGCCACCTGTTCGTCACTGCGCCCGGACAGGCGCAGGTAATGCGTGGTCTCGCCATCGATCGGGAACATCGCGCAGGTGCTGCCGAACTCCGGCGACATGTTTCCGAGCGTGGCCCGGTCTGCCAGCGGCAGGTTTGCCAGCCCGTCGCCGAAGAACTCCACGAACTTGCCGACCACGCCGCGCTTGCGCAGCATCTCCGTGACGGTGAGTACAAGATCGGTGGCCGTCGTGCCCTCGCGCAGCTTGCCGGAGAAGCGCACGCCGATGACCTCCGGAATGAGCATGGTCACTGGCTGCCCGAGCATCGCCGCTTCGGCCTCGATACCGCCGACCCCCCAGCCCAGCACACCCAGGCCATTGATCATCGTGGTATGTGAATCGGTGCCGACCAGTGTATCGGGATAGGCCATTCGGCCCTTGTCGCCCGGCGCATCGAACACGACGCGCCCGAGAAACTCCAGGTTGACCTGGTGCACGATGCCGGTATTCGGCGGCACGACGCGGAAATTATCGAATGCCATCTGACCCCAGCGCAGAAAGGAATAGCGCTCCTGGTTACGACTGAATTCGATGGCATTGTTACGCGACAGCGAGTCGGCCGATCCGTAGTTGTCGACCTGTACCGAGTGGTCGATGACCAGCTCGGCGGGCGACAGGGGATTGATGTGTTCTGCCTTGCCACCGAGCTTGACCACCGCTTCGCGCATGGCCGCAAGGTCGACCACCGCCGGCACGCCGGTGAAGTCCTGCAGGATCACACGTGCCGGTGTGAAGGAAATCTCCTTGCTCGGTTCCGCCTTCGGATCCCAGTTGGCCAGTGCCAGAATGTCCTCACGCGTGACATTGACACCATCTTCGTGGCGCAGCAGGTTTTCCAGCAGCACCTTGAGCGAGTAGGGCAGTCGCCGGACATGCCCCTCCTTGACCGCATCCAGGCGGAAGATCGTGTAGTCCTGGCCCTTGACCTTCAGGCTTGAGCGAGCTTGGAAGCTGTCCTTCATGGGTGTCCTCTCGTGGTTTTGCGCGTGTAATCACCCATTATATCAGGCTGCTATGGGAGCCGGTTCCCGGTTCAAGGTGTTGCGGCACGCTTTTCGGGCAGGCTGGCCATCACCGTGCTGTCGCGGATGACGCCGCCGCCGAGGCATACCTGGCCGCTGTAGAGCACGGCGTACTGCCCAGGGGCCACGCCACGCTGTGGCGATTCGAAAACCAGCTCGAGATCAGTGTCGCCGGTCCATGACAGGGTCACCGGCTGCAGCGGTTGGCGATGCCGAATGCGGGCCAGCGCTGCCATTGGAGCTGCGTGCGCGAGGCCTTCAGGTACCTGATTGATCCAATGCAGTTGCTTCACGCGCAGCGAGGCGCTGAGCAGCCACGGGTGATCGGCGCCCTGCACGACCACCAGGGTGTTGTCGGCGACACGCTTGGCCGCGACGTACCAGGGCGCCTCATCGGCATTGGCCATTCCGCCCAGGCCCAGGCCCCCGCGCTGGCCGAGGGTGAAAAAGGCAAGCCCGTCGTGGCGCCCAATCACCCGACCATGTTCGTCCTCGATCGGCCCGGACGTGGCCTCAAGGTGCTCGGCGAGGAAGGCCTTGAACGGCCGCTCGCCGATAAAACAGATGCCGGTGCTGTCGGCACGGTCCCAGTTGGGCAGCCCGATGTCGCGGGCCAGCGTGCGTACCTGGTCCTTCGTGAGATCACCGAGGGGAAATACTGCCCTGGCAAGCGACGACTCGGGCACGGCATGCAGGAAATAGGTCTGATCCTTCTGCGGATCCGCCGCGCACAATAACTGCGTATGACCGTTATCAACGCGCACGCGTGCGTAATGACCCGTGGCCAGAAAATCGGCCCCCAGCCTTTGTGCATGACGCAGGCATTCGCCGAATTTGATTTCACGATTGCACAGCACATCGGGGTTGGGTGTTCGCCCGGCAGCGTAGTCGTCCAGGAAACTGCGGAACACCCGCTCGCGATACTCATCGGCAAAGTTCGCATGATGCAGCGTGATGCCGAGCCGCTCGGCGACCCGGCGCGCCGCCTGCAGGTCTTCAGCAGCCGTGCAGTAGCCGGCCGTGTCTTCCCAGTTGGTCATGTGCAGGGCTTCAACCCGATAACCCTGCTGCATGAGCAACCAGGCCGCGACGGCAGAGTCGACGCCGCCGGACAGTGCGACCATGATCAGATCATCGTGTCCGGGGGCGGCCATGTGAGTAGTGGCGTCGCGCAGCGGGCTGTTCGCCACTGCGGGCGGCGGGCTCAGCGCCCGGCCGCCTGCAGCAGCTTGTCGGGAGACGACGCTTCAACCTGCGTCAGGCAGTCCAGCGGGTACCGCACGCCTGAGAGGTAGTCATCGATACAGCGAAGCACCATCGGGCTGCGCAGTCGGTTGGGCTGGGCGGCGATCTGCGCGCGCGTCATCCACAAGGCATTGAGGATGCCGGTATCGAGGCTGCGTTCGGCATCATGACCACGGCACTGACCGGCAAAAGCCACACGCAGGTAGCTGCGCGCCTGATCGGGGGTCTGCCAAAGGTAGATCCCGGTGACAGCCTCGGGCTCCAGCGCCCAGGCGGTCTCCTCGAGGGTCTCGCGGATGACTGCCTCGACAAGCGATTCACCATGCTCGACGTGGCCGGCAGGCTGATTGAGAACACTCAGGCCACCGATCAGTTCCTCGACCATCAGGAACTTGCCTGACTGCTCGACAATGGCGGCAACGGTGACGTCAATTCCAGTATTCATGACCCGGTATTATAGCGGGATTGGATGGCTGACCAGCCATTCGGTATGGTCCGGACAACAGGCCTGCGTGGTCTGCAGGCGACCACAGCACTGCGGATGATGGAAACCCGGCGCCGATGGCCGTGGCATCGATACGACAGGGGCAGGTCCGTCGGGTTCACGCAGGACTGCGCGGCTTGATTGCGGGGCTCCGCAACCCGCTACATGCGCAGTTCGCGCAGTTCCTGGGCCGGTTCGCAGGCCACCCACAGCTCTTCGAAGCGCGTCAGATACTTGCGCGCGACTGCGGGTTCGAAAGTATCCGAGAGACCCTCCCAGCGCGACGCATCGGCGCGAAACATCAATGCCGAGTCGTCGGCGATGAGATAGGCCTCCGGGTAGACGCGCAGCTCTTCATGCAGGTGGCGGAATTCGATGTAACTGTTGAGGCGCCGGCCCATGGTCACGAAGCGGTGACTGATCTTGATTGCGCGGGAAGGCTGCGCAATGAGCACGCGCACGCGGGTGAAGCTGCGTGACAGCACGAATCGCTTCGCGGCCTCCAGAAAATCATCGTGGGCGTAGATCTGGGGCTCGAGGTCGTGCGTGAAAATTGACAGCATGCGCTGTGCGACACCGGTGACCTCGACCACCGCGGCACGTACTTCCTGCTGGCTGGCAAGAATGCGTCGCTGGCTGCGGCGGATTATGTGTTGTTGGCTCATTTCAGCGTCAACTGCATCCCGATGTGTGCGATGCCGGCCTCGAGGAATTCCTCGCCGAACGGCACAAAGCCCAGTCGCCGGTAGAAGCCAAGGGCCTGCACCTGGCTGTGCAGTACCAGCCGCCCGATCTCCTCGCGTCCTGCCAGCGAGATCAGCGCGGTCATCAGGAGCATGCCAACGCCGCTCCCCCGATGCTCCTTGAGCACGGCAACGCGTCCCACTCTACCGGAGGGGTGCAGGCGCGCTGTGCCAACTGCGTCACGTTTTGGGTCCCATGCCAGCACGTGAATGCAGATCGCATCGTCGTCGTCCCACTCCAGCGCCTCGGGGACTCGCTGTTCGTCGATGAATACACGCCGCCGGACATGCATCAGATCTGCGCGGTCGGTGTCCCAGCTGGCCGTCGTCACGGTATAGCCGCCGGCGCCTGACAGCACGGGCGGGCTCATGGTTTGGCCCAGTCGAGCCAGCCACGCCTGAACAGTTCGGCAAGCAGCGACAACCCGGCCCCGCGGGCCCTGCCGCGCGGGACTGCCCGGGCCGCCACTCGACGGCGGTGGCCTGCCAGCGCGCGCGCCAGTGCGTGGCAGCCGCGCGGCAGCTCGAAACATTCGCCGTTGACGAAGAGTTCGGCAGTCGCACCCCGTCGGAGCCATGCTGCGCGGCAGGCTGGATCCAGGACCAGCACGCGGCCGCCAGCCAGTGCGCGTTCCAGCCCCTGGCCCGTGGGCGCGCCTCGTCGGGGTCGGGGTGTGAGCCACGGCTTTATGTCCGTCACCAGGCGACCCATGGCCCGGCCGAGCGCGTGCCGCTCATCGGGCAGCGCTGCCAGCAGGTCCTGCAGGCGGCGCAGAACAGCCTCGTCGAGTTCGCCGTGGCGCGCCGCATCGGCCGCAAGGCCTGCGTCAGCGTAGCGCGGCAGCGTCGCGCCGCTCAGGCGTTCTTCGAGCATCACGGCGGCAAGCTCCCCGGCATCCGGGGCCCGAAAGCCCAGTGACGCGGTGATGCAGGGCGCCGCGCCGTCACCGGCGATGCCGAAGTGTGGAATCCCCGGCGGCAGGTAGAGGATGTCACCCGGTGTGAGCGTCCAGCTGCGCGTGGCCTCGAAATGTCGCAGCACCGGCAGCGGTGCACCCCGCAGCAACGCAGCGTCGTGGCGACGGCTGCCGATGCGCCACTGCCGCGTGCCCTGCAGCTGGACGAGAAAGACGTCGTACTGATCCACGTGCGGCCCGACCGTGCCGCCCGGTGCGGCGATGCTGATCATTACGTCATCGCGGCGCCAGGCGGGCAGGAATTCCACGAGTTCAAACAGTCTGGCGGCGCGCGGCAGGAGGCTGTCGGTGTCCTGAATGAGCAGCGTCCAGTCGCGCGCGGGCAGCCCCGAGAGTTGCTCGGCCGTGAACGGGCCCTGTGCCAGCGTCCAGGCGCGGTATCTTCGGTGCTGCACCAGGCGCGATTCGGTCTGCGCGTCGAGGCTCAGGCCGGCGATGGTGTCGGCGTCCGGCAGATTGAATGCATCCGGGTCGAAAGCCTGGCGCAGCAGTCGTGGCTGCTGCTGCCAGTGACGTGCCAGAAATCCCGCTGCATCAAGGCCCCGTGGCCAACGCAGGCTCACAGGCACTCAGGCCTCGCGGGCCAGCCGCCGTGCCAGGCCGATGTAGCTGGCCGGTGTGAGTTCGAGCAGCGCCTTGCGGGCATCATCGGGGATATCGAGATCCTCGATGAAACGATGCAGCGTTTTCTGGTCGATGGCGCGCCCGCGTGTCAGCGCCTTGAGTTTCTCGTAGGGCTCGGGTATGCCATAGCGACGCATGACGGTCTGCACCGCCTCGCCGAGGACTTCCCAGCTGCCGTTGAGGTCCTCGGCGATGACTTCGCGATGACACTCGAGTTTGCCAAGCCCCTTCTGGACGGCGCGAAACGCGATCAGGCTGTGCGCGAGTGCGACCCCGAGGTTGCGCAGCACCGTGGAGTCGGTGAGGTCGCGCTGCCATCGCGACACGGGCAGCTTGCTCGAGAAGTGGTCGAGCAGTGCATTGGCGACGCCAAGATTGCCTTCGGCGTTCTCGAAATCGATCGGGTTGACCTTGTGCGGCATGGTTGAAGAGCCCACTTCGTTGTCAACGGGGCGCTGGCGGAAGTAGCCGATCGAGATGTAGCTCCAGATGTCGCGGCAAAGGTCCACGAGTACGGTGTTCAGGCGTGCCAGCACATCGCAGTACTCGGCGATCCAGTCGTGGGGTTCGATCTGGGTGGTATAGAAATTGTGCTCCAGCCCTAGACTTTCGACGAATTTCTGCGTGAACTCGGCCCAGGGCACTTCAGGGTAGGCAATCATGTGCGCGTTGAAGTTGCCCACTGCACCATTGAGCTTGCCCAACGGCGTGACGGCCGCCAGCGCCCGGCGCTGGCGCGCCAGACGATGCGCAAAGTTGGCGATTTCCTTGCCCATCGTGGTCGGTGAGGCCGACTGGCCGTGCGTGCGCGAGAGCATGGCCACATCTGAAAGCTGGTGGGCCATGGTGCGCAGCGCCGTGACCATCTCGTTCATGACCGGAATCAGTACCCGGTCGCGGGCATGCGCCAGCATCAGCGCATAGGCGAGATTGTTGATGTCCTCGGAGGTGCAGGCGAAGTGGATGAACTCCCCGAGCTTGGCCGTATCGCTGCCGTCACCGAGGCGTTCCCGCAGAAAATATTCCACGGCTTTGACGTCGTGATTGGTGGTCGCCTCGATGGCCTTGATGCGCCGGGCATCCTCGACACCGAATTCATCGACAATGTGGTTCAGGTGGTCCTTGAGGACATTCGATAGCGGCGGCAGTTCTTCGATGAGCGGTTCGGCAGCCAGATGCTGCAGCCATCGCACCTCGACAAGCGTGCGGTAGCGAATGAGCGCGAACTCGCTGAAGTACTTGCGCAGCTCGGCGCATTTATCTGCATATCGTCCATCGACAGGGGCGACGGCGGTGAGTGCACTGAGTTCCATGTCGGCGGATCTGCTGCTTTATACTTGGGCCAAAACAGCGCGAATGATACACCACCGGGTGACGACAAACGTAAGTAAAACAACTGCGAACGCAGCAATGAGATAAGGAGCAGGGCGTGTCTGACAAGGATTTTCGCGTCGAGCGTGACAGCATGGGCGAACTCAAGGTGCCGGCCTCGGCGCTGTGGGGCGCGCAGACGCAGCGGGCCGTTGAGAATTTCCCGATCAGTGGACTGACCATGCCGCGCGGTTTCATCCGCGCCCTGGGACTGACCAAGTGGGCGGCGGCCGGCGCCAATCGCGATCTCGGCCTGCTCGATGCGGCCGTGAGCAAGGCCATCCAGCAGGCGGCGGAGGCGGTCGCGGCCGGCAGTCATGACGGCGAGTTCCCGGTCGATGTGTTCCAGACCGGCTCGGGCACGAGTTCGAACATGAATGCCAACGAGGTGATCGCCACGCTGGCAAGCCAGGCTGCCGGACAGCCTGTGCATCCCAATGATCACGTCAACATGGGCCAAAGCTCGAACGACGTGATTCCCACCTGTATTCACGTCAGCGCAGCTCTGGGTCTGACCGAAGAACTGCTGCCCGCCCTTGATCACCTGGCCGGTATCATCGAGACACGGGCCGCCGAGCTTGAGCGCGTCGTCAAGACCGGACGGACCCACCTGATGGATGCGATGCCGGTCACCCTGGCGCAGGAACTCGGTGGCTGGGCCACACAGATCCGCAATGGTTATCAGCGCGTTGCCGGCGTGCTGCCGCGCCTGTCGGCGCTGGCCCAGGGGGGAACGGCGGTGGGCACCGGCATCAACGCCCATCCCGAGTTCGCCGCCCGGGTTGCGGCACTGCTGGCCGATCGCACCGGGATTGCGTTTCGGCCGGCCGATGATTTCTTCGAGGCACTGGCCTGTCAGGACACGGCTGTGGAGCTTTCCGGTCAGCTCAAGACGGTGGCCGTGAGCCTGATGAAAATCGCCAACGACCTGCGCTGGATGAATTCCGGGCCACTGGCCGGGCTCTCCGAAATCGCGCTGCCGGCGCTGCAGCCGGGTTCGAGCATCATGCCGGGCAAGGTCAATCCGGTGATCCCCGAAGCTGCGGCCATGGTGGCCGCCCAGGTCATCGGTAATGATGCGACCATCACGGTGGCGGGCCAGTCCGGCAGCTTCCAGCTCAATGTGATGCTCCCGGTGATCGCCTACAACCTGCTGCAGAGCGTGTCGTTGCTGGCCAATGCCTCGCGGGCCCTGGGCGATGCGGCCATTGCAGGCTTCAGCGTCAACGAGGCGAATCTGCAGGATGCCCTGGCGCGCAATCCGATCCTGGTCACCGCCCTGAACCCGGTTATCGGCTACGAGAAGGGCGCTGCCGTGGCGAAAAAGGCCTATGCACAGGGCCGTCCCATTCTTGAGGTTGCGGTCGAGGAAACCGGTCTGGATGCCGAAGAGCTGGCGCGACTTCTCGATCCGCTTAGCCTCACGCAGGGCGGCATCAAGGGTTGAACTTGGCGCATGAACGACGTTTCCTCGCGGCCGATCGCCAGCATGTGCTCGGCCGACTCGGGCCGACGCTGCGTGCAGGCGAGGCGGCAGGGGCCCGGCTGAGCGATACCGCATCCGCAAGGCTGGCGCGCGAGCTCGCCGAGCCCGTCATGCCCGCGGCCGTGCTCGTGCCCCTGCTGGAGCGCAGTGGCGGGCGCCTGCAGGTGCTGTTCACCGAGCGTGCCGACCATCTTCGTCGTCACCCGGGCCAGATCAGCTTTCCGGGCGGCAGGATCGAGCATGTCGATGGCAGTGCCGTGAATGCCGCGCTGCGCGAAGCCGAGGAGGAAATCGGATTGCCGGCCACTGCCGTGGAAATCGCCGGCTTTCTGGCGCCACAGATGACGGTGACCGGTTTCAGCGTCACCGCCGTCGTGGGACTGGTCACCGCCGGCGACTTCGTGGCGACGCCTGATCCCGGCGAGGTCGCTGCTGTATTCGAGGTGCCGCTCGAGTATTTTCTCGATGAACGCAACGAGCAGCGGAGCATGCGGGAATACCTTGGCAGAAGTTTCGCCACGGTCGAGTATCAGTGGCAAGACCGAAGAATCTGGGGCGCCACCGCAATGATGTTGGAAAGATTGGTATCTATCATAAAATAAACATTAAGTTATGGAAGATATCTCGAAACTTATTGACATCATGCGCCGCTTGCGCGATCCGCAGACCGGATGCGCCTGGGATCGGCGCCAGACCTTTCGCAGTATTGCGCCCTACACCATCGAGGAGGCCTACGAGGTCGCCGATGCGATCGAGCGCGATGCGATGGACGAACTGCGGGATGAGCTTGGCGACCTGCTGCTGCAGGTCGTGTTTCACGCGCAGATGGCCGAGGAGCGCGAGCTGTTCGCGTTTCCCGATGTCATAAACGCTATATGTGAAAAGATGATACGTCGGCATCCTCATGTATTTTCTGATGACGCGACGGCAGATGAGGACACGCTGCGCGAACGCTGGGAAGCCAGCAAGCGCGCCGAGCGCAGGGCGCGCCAGTCCCAGGCCAGCGATGGCGCGCCAGGTCTGCTCGATGATGTGCCGGTTGCACTGCCCGGGCTGACACGCGCGTGGAAACTCTCGGCCCGTGCCGCGACTGTCGGCTTCGAGTGGACTGATGAATCCGCCGTGCGCGCAAAAGTGGCCGAGGAACTCGCTGAACTCGACGAACTGCTGGCCGAGGGTGAGCGCGGCGCCAGGCTCGAAGACGAGTTCGGCGACGTGTTCTTCGCACTCGTGAATCTGTGTCGTCATACCGGTGTCGACCCCGAGGCCTGCCTGCGCCGGACCAACGAGAAGTTCCTGCGTCGTTTCGCACATGTGGAGGCCTGCGTCGATGGCGCGGGGCAGCGCTGGGAAGACACGGACCTTGATGCGCTCGAAGCCCACTGGCAGGCCGCCAAGGCGAAGGGCCTGTGAGCGCGCTGGCAAAGCGAGTGCGCGGCCAGCGTGTCATGCCGGTGGCCGGGGTCTGAGGCGATGGCGCGGGCCTGGCTCAAGGGCAGGCCCCGGTTGCGCGGGGCGCTGCGGCTGCTGCTGATCGGTCTTGCGCTGTGGCTGGTGCTCACGGGTGGCCAGCCGCCCGGGCCCGTCGGCATCGCGAGCGTGGCGCTGGCGCTGTGGGCGGGGCTTGCCTTCGGTTCGCTGCAGATGTACCCGTGGCGACCGTGGCAGGTACTGGCGTTTCTGGCGCACTTCCTGCGCGGCTCTGCGCTTGGCGGGATCGATGTGGCAATGCGCGCGCTGCGGCCCGGGCGGCACATCGACCCATGTTTCGTCGAGTACCGTCTCAAGGTGCCGCCGGGGCAGCCGCGCACGCTGCTGGTCAGCGCGATCTCGCTGATGCCGGGCACCCTGACGGCCGAACTGCGCGAAGACACGCTACTTGTGCACCTGCTCAGCCCGCAGATGAGCGGCGAGATCGAAGCGCTGGAACATCGGGTCCTGCAGCTGTTCCGCCTTGACGAGGCCGAGCGGATCGCTCCGGCGTGACGGCCCTCGCACTGGGCATGGCGGCATTCCTGCTCCTGAACCTGGCAGCGGGTCTGCTGCGCGTCTATCGCGGCCCCAGCGGCGCCGATCGCATCATTGCCGCGCAACTCTTTGGCACCACCACGGTGGCCATGCTTGCCTTGCTGGCGATGGTGACTGAACAGCCGGGCTTGTTCGACGTCGCGCTGGTATTTGTGCTGCTGGCGACGGTATTGACCGTGGCGTTCGTGCGCCTGCCCCGCCGCTCGCAGGAGCGTGAGCGATGAGCGCACTGGAAGTCTTTGCCGCATTGCTCCTGTTGCTGGGCGGATTTTTCTTTCTGTCCGGCACCGTCGGGTTGCTGCGATTCCCGGATACGCTGTCGCGCCTGCATGCCGTCACCAAGGCCGACAATCTCGGGCTTGGTCTGATCCTGCTGGGCGTTGCCGTGCATGGCGCTAATCTGGTGCTCGCCGCCAAGCTGCTGCTGATCTGGATGCTGGCACTGCTGGCCGCGAGTTTCTCGGCGCACCTGGTGGCACGCAGCCACCTTCGCGATGAGGCCAGTCGCGATGGGTGAGTTGGTCGGCTGGGTTTTCGACGGCTTGCTCGCGCTGTCGCTGGTGCTGCTCGCCGCGCGCGTCGTGGCCAGTGCCAGGCTGTTCGAGTCGATCGTACTGTTCATCGTCTTCGGTCTGCTGATGGCGATCGCCTGGGCGCGACTGGCCGCACCGCACCTGGCCCTGGCCGAAGCGGCGATCGGTGCCGGCATCACCGGTGCCCTGCTGTTGAGCACGTTTCGTGAGATCGTCACCGACCAGCCACCCAGCGCCGAGGCTCCCAAAGTCCTGGTGTACCGCTTGCGTGTGTTGATGGCGCTGCTCGCAGGCGGCGTGTTCGCGGTGCTGGGCTGGGCGTTGTTGTCCATCGAGGTGCCGGCGGGTCCGGCGGCCGGCGAGCAGGCCCGGGCGCTGGTGGCGCGCACCGGGGTCGACGATGCCGTGACTGCGGTGCTGCTCGACTTCCGCGCCTACGACACCCTGCTTGAGATGGGTGTGCTGTTGCTGGCCGTGCTCGGTGCCCGCGCGGCTGTGGCAGCCCAGCCACCGGCATCAGGCGACGACCTGTGGATCGGTGGCGAGGGTGACACGCCGATGGTGGGTGCGCTGGTGGGTCTGCTCAGTCCGCTGATCATCATCGTCGCAGGCTACCTGTTGTGGGTCGGCGCCTATGGGCCGGGGGGCGCGTTCCAGGCCGGCGCCGTGCTGGCGGCGTTGGGCGTGCTGCTGCGCCTGACGGGAAGGCTTGTGCCGCTCCCGCGCGCCGGCGCCTTCCAGCGGGGCGTGCTGGTCATGGGTCTGGCGGTTTTCTCCCTGGCCGGTCTGCTGACAATGGCCACCGGTCGGGCGTTTCTGCAATATCCCGAAGGCCTGGCCTACCCGATGATTCTCGTGATCGAGGTGGCGCTGACCCTGTCGATTGCCTTGCCCCTGGTGCTGCTGTTCAGCGGCTCTGCCGGCATCGCAGCGGGGCGCAGCCAGCACTCGCCATGAGCCAGCCGGCACTCTTCGTACTGATTGCCGCCGCGGTGTTTGCTATCGGTGTGTACGGACTGCTGTCGCGGCCACAGCTGGTGCGGCGCATCCTCGCGCTCAACCTGATGGGCAATGGCGTGTTTCTGCTGCTGGTGGCCTTCGCGCGCCGCAATCCCGAGACCATCGATCCCGTGCCTCATGCGATGGTGCTGACCGGTATCGTCATTGCCGTGAGCGCAACGGCGTTCGCCCTGGCGATTGTGCGGCACCTCTATCGCCAGACCGGGGAGGTCAGCCTGGGCGAGGACCGGCCCCGGTGAACGAAGCCAGCGTATTGCCGGTTGAAAGCCACCCGGGGCTGGTGCTGCTGGTATTCATTCCGCTGCTGGCTGCCATCCTCAGTGTGCTGCTGGACGGCCGCGCCGCGCGCAGTACCGCTGTCGTGACGCTGGCAGGCGTGTTCGGCGCCCTGTGGTGGGTCAGCGCCGAGGTCGCGGCGGCCAGCCAGGTGCGCCACCTGCTCGGCGGCTGGGGCGCCCCGCTGGGCATCGAACTGATGGCCGACGGGCTGTCGCTGGCGATGCTGTGGCTGACCTGGGTGACGGGACTGGCGGTGAGCGCAGTCGCGCCCGCGTCGTTTGCCGGGCGTGCGGAAGTCAGTCGGCTGTTCTGGCCCCTGTGGTTGACTTTGTGGGCCGCGCTGAACGCCACCTGGCTGGCCACAGACCTGTTCAATCTCTACATCACGCTGGAGCTGCTGACGCTGGCGGCCGTCGCGCTGGCGATTCTTGGTGGCGGGTCTGCCGCGCTGCGCGCCGGTATGCGCTACCTGCTCTATGCGCTGCTCGGCTCACTGGCCTGGTTGCTGGGAGTCGCGCTGATCTACGCCGGCCATGGCGTGCTGGACCTGCATACGCTGGGTGTCGGCCTCGAGGTGGGACCGGCCACCTGGTTTGCCGCAGCGCTGATGAGTGTCGGCCTGATGGCAAAGGCGGCACTGTGGCCCCTGCACGGCTGGTTGCCCCCGGCGCATGCAGGTGCGCCCGCGCCGGTCAGCGCGCTGCTCTCGGCGCTGGTGGTAAAGGCCGCGGTCTACCTGCTGCTGCGCCTGTGGTGGTGGGGTCTGCCTGCTTTGACCGGGCAGGGCGTTGCACTGGCGTTCGGCGTGCTGGGCGCGGCGGCGATGCTCTACGGCAGCGTGCTTGCGCTGATGCAGCTGCGCGTCAAGCGCATCATTGCCTACTCCACGATCGCGCAGCTGGGTTATCTGCTGCTGGTGTTTCCGCTGGCCAGCATGGCGGCCTGGCAGGGTGTGCTCTACCACGCGCTGTCGCACGGCGTGGCCAAGGCGGCGATGTTTCTGGCCGCCGGCAACATCCTGATGGTGGTGGGCCATGACCGTCTCGCCGGTCTGCCGCAAGCGATGCGCGCAAGGCTGGGTCCCAGTGTTGCCGGTCTGGTGCTCGCCTCGGTAAGCCTCATGGGCCTGCCCCCGACAGGCGGCTTCATTGCCAAGTGGCTGCTGCTGCGCGCAGCCTTCGAAACCGGCGGGGTGGTATGGGTCAGCCTGATCGTCCTGTCGGGCCTGCTGGCCGCGGCCTACCTGTTCCGGCTGCTGGCGATGCTGCTGCGTCGGCCGCCAGGGGGTGAGGGCGACGGTGTGCCGGACGCGCACGGCGCGGCGTCCCTGCCTGTGGTCCTCAGTGTGATGCCCCTGTTGCTGGGTATCGTCGCAGTGCTGCTGGGGTTCGTGGCCGCGCCGCTACTGGAGTTGTTCCTGCAGGGCGCACCGTTTGTGGAGGCGGCGCCGTGATGGCGCTCTACACAGCCCTGCCTTTGCTGGCGCTGATGTCGTCGCTACTGGCAGCCGTGGTGATATTCCTGTTGCCGGAGGCTGCCCGCCGGTGGCGCACGCTGGTCAACGTGGCGGCCGCGGTGGTCAAGCTGATCCTTGTGGCTGTGATGCTGGCCGGCGTCATGCAGGGGCATGAATTCGGCTTTGCGATGATGCTGGCGCCCGGGCTGGAACTGCGGCTGCAGGCTGATGCATTGAGTCTGCTATTCATCACGCTCTCTGCGGTGTTGTGGCTGTTCACCACCGTGTATGCAATCGGTTATCTGGAGAACTCGCCGAATCGCGGACGCTTTTTTGGCTATTTCAGCCTGTGCGTCGCCGCAACGATGGGTGTCGCGACCGCCGGTAACCTGTTTACGTTCTTCATCTTCTATGAGCTGCTGACACTCGCGACCTATCCGCTGGTCACCCATCGCGGCACGCCCGAGGCGATGCGTGGTGGACGGATCTATCTGGCGTATACGCTGGCGGGGGGTGCCGCACTGCTTGCGGGCATCATATTGCTGGAGAATGCCGGGGGCAGTCTGGCATTCATTGCCGGCGGTTCTGTCGAACAGCTGGCGGTCGATGATCCGGCACTTTTTTCCATCATCTTCTGGCTGCTGATCGGCGGCATCGGTGTCAAGGCCGCGCTCGTGCCATTGCATGGCTGGTTGCCGGTGGCGATGGTGGCGCCTGCGCCGGTCAGCGCTTTGCTGCATGCGGTGGCGGTGGTCAAGGCAGGTGCCTTCGGTATCACGCGCATTGTGTTCGACGTGTTCGGTGTCCAGACCACCGATGCGCTGGGCCTGGGGCCGGTGCTTGCGGCGCTTGCGGCCGTGACAATCCTTTATGGATCGGTGCGTGCGCTTGCGCAGACCGACATCAAGCGGCGCCTGGCGTTTTCCACCGTCAGCCAGGTCTCCTACATCACGCTGGGTATTGCGCTGGCCGGGCCGGTGGTGGCGGTCGGTGGCCTGGTGCATCTGGTGCACCAGGGCCTGATGAAGATCACCCTGTTCTTCTGCGCCGGCAACTGGGCAGAAACGCTGGGTATTCATCGTATCGACCAACTCGACGGCGTGGGGCAGCGCATGCCCTGGACGTCGGCTGCGTTCACGTTGGGCGCACTGGGCATGATCGGCGTACCGCCCACCGCGGGCTTCATCAGCAAGTGGTATCTGGGTACCGGCGCGCTGCAGGTCGGTCATGGCTGGGTGATCGCGGTACTGGTCGCCAGTACCGTCCTCAACGCGGCCTATTTCCTGCCGGTGCTCAGACGACTGTGGTTCGCACCGCCGTCGCGCGACTGGGAAGAACGGCTGCCGGGCACACGTGCGGAGACCACGCTGGCCCTGCTGATACCGACCGTGATCGTGGCGCTGCTCGCGCTGGGCGCAGGCGTGCTGGCCGGACTGTCACTCAGCCCGCTGGGCTGGGCGGAGTTGATCGTGCTGCGCGAGTACGCAAGATGATGCTGCTGCTCGCCACAGGCGTGCCGCTGCTGCTGGCCTTGCTGCTGCTGGTCGTGCCGCAAAGCGGCCGTGGCGTAGCCTCGCTGGCGCCTTTGGCGGCCTTGCCGCTGCTGGGCGCCGCGATACTTGGCGGTGAACTCAGGCTCGACTCGCTGGTGCTGGGTCTGCATCTGTCTGTGACGGCGCAGGCCGTGCCGATGCTACTGCTGGCCGGGGTTTTGTGGACTGCCGCAGGGATTGCGGCGCGCGCACGCTTCAACGGCACCGGCGAGGGCCGGCGTTACTGGATCTTCCATCTGCTGACGCTGTGCGGCAATGCCGGTGTGTTTCTGGCGCAGGATCTGGCGGGATTGTATACGGCCTATGCGCTGATGACCTTTGCCGCTTACGGGCTGGTGATCCACGATCTGACCGACGCTGCGCTGCGCGCCGGACGGGTTTATCTGGTCATGGCCATCGCGGCCGAGGTGCTGTTGCTGTGCGCATTGCTGATGCTGGGCGCCCGGCTGGGCAATGCGCCGCTGGCCGAAGCCGCCGCGACGATCGCCACCCATCCTCAGGCGAACTTGTTGCTGGCGCTGGTATTCACCGGTTTCGCGGTGAAGATGGGCACGATGCCGCTGCACGTGTGGTTGCCACTGGCGCATCCGCAGGCACCGGTGCCGGCCAGTGCCGTGCTCTCGGGGGTCATCGTCAAGGCCGGTCTGATGGGTTGGCTGGGATTGCTGCCCCCTGGCGAAGGGCCGGCAGCGCAGTGGAGCAGTGTCGTGATCATGCTGGGGCTGATCAGTGCGTTTGCAGCCGCCGCACTGGGCCTGACACAGCAGCGTGCCAAGAGCCTGCTGGCTTATTCGACGGTCAGCCAGATGGGGCTGGTGACCTTGCTGCTGGGTGTGGGTCTGTCCAGCCCGGAGGCCTGGCAGGCCATGCTGCCGGTGGCGACACTGTTTGCCCTGCATCACGGACTGGCCAAGGGCGCGCTGTTTCTGGCCATGGGTGTCGGCGTGGCGTGGCGCGGATGGTTGATGGCCATCGCTGCCCTGGCGATTGCGGGTCTGCCGCTGAGTAGCGGCGCGTTTGCCAAGGCGGCCGCAAAGGCGTTCATCGATAACGCGGCCACCGAGGCATGGGCGGTGATGCTGCCGGGGCTGCTGGCGCTGTCCTCGGTGCTGACCACGCTGCTGCTGCTGCGTTTCCTGTGGCTGGCCTGGCGTCCCGCGGAGCCTGCCCGGGGAAGCACTGCGAATGCGGTAAATGCCGGGTGGCTGCTTGCGGTCGGCGCCAGCGTCTTGGTCGTGCCGGTGTGGCTGTGGCTGCAGGCACCGGCGAGCCTGGCCTACGCCCTGCAGCCAGGGCAGCTGTGGTCGGCGCTGTGGCCGTTGCTGCTTGCGGCGGTCGTGGGTGCGGCTGGTTTCGCGCTTCGCGCCCGGATTGGCCTGCCGGTGTTGCCGGAAGGCGATCTGGTCGTGCCCGCCGAGCGGGTGCTGGGCTGGCTGTCCAGCCACCAGCGGCCATACCGATCGCTTCCGCAGCTGCGCGGTGTGACGCTCCGGGGTCTGCACGCGACATTGAGCCGGCGCAGCCGTCACATCGAGCGTCGGCACCTCGATGTCAGCATCGGGGGTATGCTGCTGATGGCCGTAGCGCTGGTGATCACCTGGCTGCTGGTACTCTGACGTTCAGCCACAGTTCAGATCGGCTGGCCTAGCCTGTCATCAAGTCGTGACGCTGGTCGCGACCTTTGCACAGGAGATCTGAACATGAATGCCGCAATGCGTCTGATGCTGGTACCCGTGGCGAGTGCGTGGCTGATCGGCTGTGCCACCAACGTACACGCCAACCCTCGCCATGCGCCTTCGGGCGGCGCCATTTACGATTATGCCCCGGTGGTCGACGCCAGACCGGTCCTGCGAACCGTCCGGGTGGAACAGCCGCGCACCGAGTGCTGGCAGGAAACCACCTACCAGACGGTGCACCACGGCTATTCTGGTGCGCATGGTTACGGCCGCGGCGACGGCCGCGTGCGCACGGCCGGACCCACCATCGCCGGCGGCGTCGTCGGCGGTGTCATCGGTCGCCAGTTTGGCAGCGGCAGCGGGCGCGACGGCATGACGTTGCTGGGCACTCTGGTGGGCGCAGCCGTGGCCAACGAGCGTGCGCACAACCGCTCGCCCGTCGGCTATGCGCCGCGCCACAGCGGCTACACCGAGACGCGCCCTGTGAGCGTCGAGCGCTGTGAAGTGCGCAGCAGTTACTACGAGGAGCAGCGCCTGGAGGGCTACGATGTGACCTATCTGTACGCGGGTCGTGAATTCGTCACCCGCACTGCGCAGCCCCCGGGTCGCAATATCCGGGTGCGCGTCGATGTGCACCCGGTCACACGCTGAAGCAGATGCGCGGCGGAATCCAGTGGGCCCTGTCTGCCGGTGGGCCCTGTCTGCCGGTTGATTCCGCCGCGCCTTCGATCTGCTTGATTTTGCGTGTGTCTGGTTTCACCCTTGCGGCAGGATCCGACACGCCAGAGTA
>JAFIFN010000176.1 GCA_020832005.1 Gammaproteobacteria bacterium
GGGCGGACGGGCGGGCTTGCGTCGCGTGGCCGGCGTTTTATTGATTGGCCTCGGCGGCTGGGTGGTATTGGCGCACGACCGGCTGATGCATGCGCACGCGCCGGCCGGGGCACCGTCGGACGAGCAGGTTCACGATCACCGGCATCACCACGGCAGCTGAGGGTAGTCGCGCATGGCCGCAAAACCTCCGGGTCCACCGACCCCACCGGAAAAACCCGGCGCCCCGGGCGGGTATCCCGCAGCGCTGTGGCTGCTCTATGCGCTGCTGGTTGGCATGCTTGTCATGCTGTTCGTGCAGCAGCAACCGGCAACACCTGCGCGCGTCGATATCGCCTACTCCGAGTTTCATTCGCTGGTAGCCGCCGGCGCGGTCGAAGCGGTTACCCTGCGCGGGCATGTCATCGAGGGCGAGGTGCACGGTACCCGCCCGCTGGGCGAGCAGCGTATCGAAGCCGCCGCGTTCAAAAGCCGCGTGCCCGCCATCGGTGATGAACGCCTGTTGCCGGCGCTGGAATCGGCCGGTGTGCGCGTGAGGGTGGCCGAACCGATCGCCCCGGGCGCCTCACTGGGCAGCGCACTGCTGATGCTCGTGCCCTGGCTGATTTTCCTTGCCCTGATCATCTGGGTGTTCCGCCGGACCTCGCAGGGGCTTGGCGATCGCCTGGGCGGTGCCGGTGAACTCAAGCGTTTCCTGGAGTCATCGGCCCAGCAGGCCGAGGTGCCCGAGGTGACTTTCAATGACGTCGCAGGCCAGGCGTCGGCCAAGCGCGATGTCGCCGAACTGGTCGCGTATCTGAAGGATCCCGAGACATTCCGGCAGCTCGGCGCGGAGCTGCCGCGCGGTGTGCTGATGATGGGGCCGCCGGGGACCGGCAAGACCCTGATGGCACGTGCGCTGGCCGGTGAGGCCGGCGTGCCGTTCTACTCGATTTCCGGCTCCGAGTTCATCGAGGTGTTCGTCGGTGTCGGCGCCTCGCGCGTGCGCCGTCTGTTCGAGGAGGCCAAGAAGAACGCCCCGAGCATCATCTTCATTGACGAACTCGACAGCATCGGGCGTACGCGTGGCACGGGGCTGGGCGGGGGACATGATGAACGCGAGCAGACGCTCAACCAGATCCTCGCCGAGATGGATGGGTTCGGCGGACATGAAGCGGTCATCGTGCTTGCGGCCACCAACCGGCCCGACGTGCTCGACCCGGCCCTGCTGCGCCCGGGGCGCTTCGATCGGCACCTGACGCTGGATCTGCCGGATCGTCGCGACCGCGAGGCTCTGCTGAAGGTGCACACGCGCAAGGTGCCGTTGGCAGCCGATGTCGATTTCGCGCGCATTGCTGCCGGCACGCCGGGCTTCTCCGGGGCCGACATCAAGAACCTGGTCAACGAGGCGGCGTTGCTGGCGGTGCGCGAAGGGCGTCGCGAGGTGCGCATGCTCGACTTCGAGGAGTCGCGCGACAAGGTGCTGCTGGGCTCGGTGCGCACCCTGGCCATCGCGCCCGAGGAGCGACATCGTCTCGCGGTGCATGAGGCCGGGCACACGCTGGTGGCCTGGCATCTGCCGCATGCCGATCCACTGTTCAAGGTCAGCATTATCCCGCGCGGCCGCGCGCTGGGCGGCACACAGCAGTTGCCGACGCAGGAACGCCATACGCTCGATGAAGATTACCTGCGCGACCGGCTGGCACTGATGCTGGCCGGAAGGGTGGCGGAGCGCGAGATGCTCGGCTCGGTGAGCAGTGGCGCAGACGACGATATCCGCCAGGCCAGCGCCACCGCGCGCGCGATGGTCAGCCGCTGGGGCATGGCCACCGACGTGGGACCGATCGACCTGTCCACGGCCGAGGAGCACCCGTTTCTTGGTCGTGAGATCACCCAGCCGCGGCGCTTCAGCGAACGCTCGGCGCAGGCGGTGGATGAGGCGGTCAAGGCCTTGCTGCTGGAGGCGGAGTCGCGCGCTACGGCGCTGCTGCGCGAGCATGGCGAGGCCTTCGGGCGTCTGGTCGCGGCACTGGAGCGCGACGAGACGCTGCACGCCGAGGAAATCGGCGATGCCCTGGGCGCGCCGCCCGTCAGCCGCGCGCCACCCGCCGTGGTGCCCCTGCGCCATTGAACATAAGTCTTTAAAAAAACGGGGAATTATTTCCCGGCTCTTTTTTGAATCGAGACCTCCATCACGGTCGTTGCCGCTGATATCGCGAAAGATTCACTTCCGGAATCGCGTCACACGGATGAGCCATGCAGGAGCCTTTCGACCCCACGGCGTCGATAGGCCAGGACACCGGACCCCTTGTTCGGAACCTGGATGAACGGCTGCAGACTGTCGGCGCGTATTATGACAAAGCGACCCATCGCTTCCAGTTCCTGCGCAGCCGCAGGACCGCAAATTCCGACCATCTCGACACCCGGGGCCAGGCGAACGGCCGCCTGAGTGATTCGGGCCGGCATCGCCTGCACGATGTCACCTCGCTGACCGAGCTTGCCACCGTCGAGGCGGTGCTCGACAACGTCAAGGATGCGATCCTGACCCTGGATGACCAGGGCCGCGTGCTGACCTGCAATTCGGCCGGGCTGCGGGTGTTCGGCTATTCGCCCGACGAGATGGAGCGCCTGACCATCGAGGCGCTGCTGCCTTACAAGACACGCCCGAAGGCCTATCTGGATCGACTCTCACAGCGCGCCGATGACACCATCGTGGATCTGGCCAGCCAGGAAGTCGAGGCACGACGTCGCGACGGCGATCATTTCAAGGCCGAGATCGCAGTCAGTCGGCTGGTGGTGCAGGGCGAGGGCATGTACATCCTGTGTCTTCGCGACATCACCGAACGCTACCGCTCGGAGCAGGCGCTCAAGGAAAGTGAGGCCCGCTACCGAGCACTGGTCGAGAATTCCACCGAAGTGATCCTGGTGCTCGATGTGGATCGCGGGCGCTTCGTCGATGCCAACGAAAATGCCGCGAGCTTTTTTCGCATGGCGCGCGAAGAACTCCTCGCGCTGGGACCCGAAGATGTCTCGGCGTCCCTGCAGCCCGACGGCATGCCATCCTTCGGCATCGAGCGTGGCTATGTCTCGCGGGCGCTCAACGGCGGCAGCCCGGTGTTCGAGTGGCTGCATCGTGATGCCGAGGGCCGGGAGCTGCCCTGCGAGGTACGCTTCACGCGCCTGCCGTCCTCGCGCCGTCGGCTGATTCGCGCCAGCCTCATCGACATCTCTTCGCGCAAGCGCGCGGAGGTCATGGCGCATGCTGAGCGCCAGGTGCTCGAGCTCATCGCCGCCAATGCACCGCTGGAGCGTACGCTCGCGGCGATCTGCCGTGCACTGGAGCGCTTCGACCAGGGTGTGGGCTGTGCGGTGATGCTGCTCGAAGATGACCCTACGCGCCTGCGTGTGGGTGCGGCACCGACCCTGCCCGGCGCGTTTCGCGCAGCACTGGAGTGCACCGAAGTGGGTCTGCGGGCCGGCAGTGCCGCGGCGGCCGCCTCGATGGGCCGGCAGGTCATCGTCCAGGACATCTCCACAGATGTGACCTGGCGCGAACTTGCATCGCTGGCAACCTCCGCCGGGCTGCGTGCCTGCTGTGCCACGCCGATCATCACCGCCGGCCAGCGCCTGCAGGGCACGCTGGACGTGTACTTTGCCGACCATCGCTCGCCGCGCACTGAAGAACTCGATGCCATTGCACGCTTCGCCCAGCTTGCCGGCATTGCCATCGAGCGACGCGAGGATGAGCATGCCCTGCGCAGCAGCGAGGCGCGCTGGCGCGAGCTGTTCGAGAATGTCGTCGACGGTGTCTACCAGACATCACCATCGGGCGAGATCCTGGCAGCCAATCCGGCCCTGGTCACGATGCTCGGTTACAGCTCGGAAGCCGAACTGCGCGAAGCCGGCCGGGCGCAGGATTTTCATGTCCATCCGGGCGAGCGCGATGCCAGCGTGCGTGCAATGGAACGCGACGGCGTCATCCGCAACCAGGAGCTGCACCTGTGTCGCCGCGACGGACGCGAGATCGTGGTGCTGGAGAACGGTCGCGCCGTGCGTGATGCCGAAGGCCGCCTGTTGCACTACGAGGGCACGCTCACGGACATCAGTGAACGCAAGCTCTCCGAGATGGCCGTGTTCGAGGAAAAGGAGCGCCTGCTCGTCACGCTCAAGTCGATTGGTGATGCCGTGATCACCACCGATGCCTCGGGCGCTGTGACCGATCTGAATCCGGCCGCCGAGGAGCTGATCGGCTGGGAGGCACGCGTTGCGCGCGGCCGGCCCATCGACGAGGTGCTCACGATTGTCGATGCCATCGAACGCTCCGACATCGAAAACCCTGTGCGCCGCTGCCTGCGCGAGGGTCGCAAGGTGCGCCTGCCCGAGCATGCGGTGCTGGTGGGACGCAACGGTGTGGATGTGAATGTGCAGGATTCGGCCGCACCGATTCGCGATCGCGAAGGCCATGTGATCGGCGCCGTGATGGTATTCCACGATGTCAGCAAGGAAGAGCGGCTGCAGCGCCAGCTCAACTACCAGTCCAGTCATGATCCGCTCACCGGGTTGATCAACCGCACGGAATTCGAAGGCCGCCTGGCCAGTTCACTCGACGAGGTGAGGCGTCATCCCGAGCGCATGCATGCGCTGCTGTACCTGGATCTCGACCAGTTCAAGGTCATTAACGACACGGCCGGCCACGTGGCCGGGGATCATCTGCTCAAGCAGGTCACCGAGGTGCTGCTTTCGCGCGTACGCACCAGCGACGTGCTGGCGCGCATCGGCGGGGATGAGTTCGCGCTGCTGCTGCAGGACTGCCCGGCGCGAAAGGCCCTGCAGGTGGCCGACGACCTGCGTGAAGCCATCCTCGAGCATCGCTTCTGCTGGAAGGAGCGCTCGATGTCGATATCCGCCAGTATCGGCGTGGTCAGCGTCACCACCGCCAGTCCCAGCGCAGAAGAGGTGTTCAGCCTGGCCGACGTGGCCTGTTACGCCGCCAAGGATGAAGGCCGCAACCGCATCCACCTGTGCGAGGAGGGCGATGTGCCCGAAAAGCACAAGGAGATGCAGTGGGTCTCGCGCATCAGTCACGCAGTCGAGGACGAGCGCCTGGAGCTGTACTTCCAGCCGATCATCGCGATCGGCGGGAACCCGGATCGCGGTGGTCACTACGAGCTGCTGCTGCGCATGCGTGACGAGCACGGCAAGCTCGTGCCCCCGAGTGAGTTCATTCCCGCCGCCGAGCGCTACAACCTGATGCCGATGCTGGATCGCTGGGTCGTGCGCGAGGCCATGGAGCGGCTCGTGTGCCGCTCGACGCAATATCCCTATACGCTGTCGGTGAACCTCTCGGGCACATCGCTGAGCGATACGAAGTTCTTAAGCTATGTGGTCTCCGAGTTCGAGCGACTCAAACCCCCGGCCGGGGCGATCTGCTTCGAGATCACCGAGACGGCCGCAATCAGCAACCTGGTGCATGTTGCGCACTTCATGAACGAGCTCAAGCGCCTGGGGGCGAAGTTCTCGCTGGATGATTTTGGCAGCGGCCTGTCATCGTTTACCTATCTGAAGACCCTGCCGGTGGACTTTCTGAAGATCGACGGGCAGTTCATCAAGAACGTGGTCCGCGACCGTATCGACCAGAGCATGGTGGATGCGATCAACAAGGTGGGGCTGGCCATGGGTATCCAGACCATCGCCGAGCGCGTGGAGAGCGGCGAGGTGCTGCAGCGCCTCGCCGAGCTCGGCGTGGCCTATGCGCAGGGCTACCATATCGCCGTCCCGCAGCCTGTCGCCGAACTGCCGGCCAGCGAGGCGCTGCGCCAGAGCGCCTGAGCGGCTGGGCCGGCTGGGCACGGCACCCGGCGTCGCGCGCTGGCGCCCGTGGGTCGCGCATTCTCCGGTACACTGGCCCGCCTGCATGGCCAGTTCCGGAGAGCTCACAGCGATGTTGTCGGATGCGCCCGCCGCGCGCGCCCAGAAATCACGACTGCTTACGGACACCGAACCCGCCGCGTTCACGCTGGACAATACCGGCGCCGGCGGTTGCGGGCTGGTGGTCTGTGACCATGCGTCCAACCGCATTCCCGAGGCCCTCCACGGTCTCGGACTCAATCCCGGCGCGCTGCGCGCGCATATCGCCTGGGACATCGGTGCGGCCGGTGTCGCGGTGGAGCTGGCGCGCGCGCTCGACCTGCCGGTGATGCTGGCGGGCTATTCGAGGCTGGTCGCTGATTGCAATCGCCGGCCCGACAGCGCCGCCTGCATGCCGGTGATCAGCGACGGAGTGCTGATTCCTGGCAACCTCGCGCTGGACACTGCCGCCCGGGCGGCACGGCGCGACGAACTCTACTGGCCCTATCATCATGCCATCGAGGCGCAGCTCGAGCGTCGCGCGCAGGGCGGCGCAGCACCCGTGCTGGTGAGCATTCACAGTTTCACGCCCCGCATGTACGGCCTCGTGCGGCCGTGGCAGATCGGCGTGCTGTGGGACCGCGATCCGCGCATCCCGCTGCCGTTCATGCGCCAGCTGCGCGCGCGCGGCGGTATCACCGTCGGCGACAACGAACCCTACTCGGGCCGGCACCCGGCCGACTTCACGGTGGACCATCATGCCGAGCGCTTCGGCCGGCCGACCATCTCGATCGAGGTCCGCCAGGACCTCATCGAGGATGCCCAGGGCCAGGTGTACTGGGCCGGTGTTCTTGCCCAGGCCCTGGCGCCGATTCTTGCCGACGCTGCGCTCTACCGGCCGTTGCCGGAAGGCCGCTGGCCCACGGCCCACGCAGGGCCGGTGCGCACGGCGGCAGGCGCGCAGCTGCGCTAGCCGGGCGCACCGGGGGATATCGAGTTTTTCAGGCAGGCAGCCAGGAGAGTCCAGGTGGCAGTCAAGGAACCCAGCTTCACCATCGGCATCGAGGAGGAGTACCTGCTGGTGGATCGCGAGTCACGCGATCTGGCGGGGGATCACTGCAGCGAGATCATCGAG
>JAFIFN010000177.1 GCA_020832005.1 Gammaproteobacteria bacterium
GGCCTGTGCCTGCGCACTTGCGGTGCCGCTGATGCCGGCCATCGCCGCGCCGGCCGAAGCCGCGAGTAGGTCCCTGCGCCTGATCGTCACTGCCTGCTCCTGTCGGTGGCTTGTCCGGCCGCATCCGTGGCCTGCGTCCGACTATGCCGGTTGCAGCTGCTGATGTGAAGCACAGGCATACATGACATAAGCCATAGCTGCAGCCATACGCACAACTCCGGTATGCTGCGGAACTTGCGGGCGCTGACACGATAATGCGAGGAGCCTGATCAGCAATGACGATGCGGCTGCGGGTACCCCACACCCTCGTATTGATGTTCGCGATGATGCTGCTGGCCCTGGTGATGACCTGGGTGCTGCCCGCCGGCAGCTTTGCCCAGGAGCTCACAGACACCGGGCGCAGCGTGATCGTGCCAGGCACTTTCACGGTTCTGGAGCAACAACCCCGCCTGCCGCCGTGGAGCGTGCTCACCGCCGTGCCGCGCGCGATGGCCGACGCCCAGGCCGTGATCTTCTTCGTCTTCATCGTCGGCGGCGTCATGGCCGTGCTGCAGAGCACCGGTGCGATCAACGCGCTGATCGGCGGCATGCTGCAACGCTTCCGCGCGCACATCGGTACGCTGATCTTTGCCGCGATGTTCATGTTCGGCGTGTTCTCGGCGAGTTTCGGCATGGCCGCCGAGTACATCGCCTTTGTCGGCGTGCTCACGGCGCTGTGTGCCGCACTGAAACTCGACACCATGACCGCGATGGGCATGATGATCGTGGGCTATGGCATCGGCTACGGCGTCGCGCCCTTCAATCCCTTCACGGTGATCGTCGCTCAGGACATCGCCGGCCTCGCACCCGGCTCCGGCCTTTGGCTGCGCCTGGTAATCGCTGTGCCGATGTTCCTGATCGGCTTCCACCACGTACTGCGCTATGCGCGTCGCGTGGCGGCCGATCCGTCGGCCAGCCTGCTCGCGGATGTCGAAAGCGCACAGGTCGCAGCCCCCGAGGCGTATCCGGAGATGACCGGCCGCCATCGCCTGGTGCTGCTGGCCGCCGTACTGACACTGGGTGCGCTGGTGTGGGGCATCGTCGCGGGCGGCTGGTATCTGACCGAGCTGGCAGCCCTGTTCATGGCGCTGGGCATCGTCTCGGCGGCCATCGCGCGGCTTGACCTGACCACCACCGCAAACACCTTCATTGCAGGTGCCGCTGCAATGACCGGCACCGCGCTGCTGATCGGTTTCGCCCGCTCGATCGCGCTGATTCTCGAAGACGGCGTGGTGTTGCACACCATCGTCAATGCCATGGCCTCCCCGCTGTCGCTGGTGCCCGCGGAAGTCTCTGCCGTGGGCATGCTCGCGATCCAGAGCATTCTCAACCTGTTCATCCCCTCGGGCAGCGGCCAGGCTTTCGCCACCATGCCGATCATGGCCCCCTTGGGCGACCTCGTGGGTGTGAGCCGCCAGGTTGCCGTGCTGGCCTTCCAGTTCGGCGACGGTTTCACCAATATGATCGTACCCACCAATGCCGTATTGATGGGTATTCTGGGCGTGGCAGGCGTACCCTATGCCCACTGGTTCAGGTTCGTCATGCCGCTGATCCTGAAGCTGTTCGCCGCCGCAGCCATCGCACTGGTGTTCGCGGTGTGGATCGGCTACGAGTAGCGGGCCTGCACCAGCCGCAAGCTAGAGCGCGATCGGCCCCGGCTCCTCGGGCAGGCGAAAGACCAGGTGGATCCACCCGGCGACGACGCGCGGATAGCCGCGGGCGAAGCGCAGCGCCGAGCGGCGCAGTTTGGCATCACCGTCGGCGAACACCAGCGCATCGGTTTCGGCCTGGGTCATCGCCGTGAGCTGACTGCCGACATGGTCGAGACGTGCCTCGGCCTCATCGGCACCGCCACGCCCGCCGGTCAGCAGCAACACCGGCACATGCACATCGGCCCAGTGATCCAGTCCCGGATCGCCCTGCACGCCGCGCACGACCAGGAAGGTGGCCAGTTCGATATCGGCGATCGCCGCCGAAGCCGATTCGCCAATACTGATCACGCCGCTGCGCACGGGATCGACACTGGAAGCCTCGACCAGGCGCGCAAACAGCGACTGGACATCCGCACGTGCAAAGCCGGCCGCCCCGGTATCTCCTGCCGGCACGTCGGCCGCCAGTGCGACGATGCCGCGCTCGGCCAGATAGCGCGCCAGCATCCGCGCCTCGCGAACATCGGCACCGGCACTCGAGGGCAACACCAGCGCAGCCGCGAAGGGGCCGGCGCCGCGTGGCGCCACAAGATCAGCGGCAAGCGGTCCGTGTACGCCGTCGATGACCACGCGCCGCGCATCGACGATGCGATACTCAACAAGCCATGCCAGCGTCAGCAGCAAAGCCGCAATACCGACCAGCAGCACGCGGAAGAAACGACCGCTGCGTGCGCCGCCACTCAGCAGGTTCATCAGCGCAGCAAGCACCGCAACACCAGCCAGTACCACCGCGAGCAGGCCCAGCAGCGGACGTCCGCCCCAGCCCAGCGTGACACTTGCCGCGCCCTCGCGTCCGGTCAGTGCAAGGGCGGCCAGCAGCATGGCCACCGCGCACAGCCAGGGCCAGATGCGCGCGGTGTCCGCCGATGTCGGCAGCGACGTCAGGCTGCGTACCCGAGCATGGATTTGACCTCTAAAAACTCCTCGAGCCCGTACTCGCCCCACTCGCGCCCGTTGCCCGAGCGCTTGTACCCGCCGAACGGCGCCATCATGTCCCCACCGGCGCCGTTGATATGCACACTGCCGGCACGCAGGCGCGCGGCGACGCGTCGTGCATGCTCGATGTCACCGGAGGACACGTAGGCCGACAGACCGTAGTCGGTGTCGTTGGCGATGCGCACCGCTTCTTCCTCGTCCTGGTAGGGAATGATCACCAGCACCGGCCCGAAGATCTCCTCGCGGGCAATGGTCATGTCGTTGTTGACGTTGGCGAATACCGTGGGCTTCACGTAGTAGCCCTTGTTGAGTCCGTCGGGCCGGCCGGTGCCACCGCAGACCAGTGTCGCGCCTTCTTCGATGCCCTGCTGAATCAGACCCTGGATCCTGTCCCACTGCGTCTTGCTGATCACCGGTCCGAGTTCACTGCCTTCGGCCTTTGGATCGCCCACCACGGCCTGCTCGCAGATACCCCCGGCGATGGCAGCGACTTCATCCATGCGATCGGCGGGCACCAGCATGCGCGTGGGTGCATTGCAGGACTGGCCGCTGTTGGAGAGGATGCCCCGCAGCCCGCCGGCCACGGCCTTCTGGAAATCCGCGTCCGGCAGCAGGATATTCGGCGACTTGCCACCGAGTTCCTGGGCGACGCGCTTGACCGTATCGGCCGCCGCCTTGGCCACCTCCACGCCGGCGCGCGTGCTGCCGGTAAACGACACCATGTCGATGCCAGGGTGGGCTGCGATCGCCGCGCCCACGCCGGGTCCGTCGCCGTTGACGAGGTTGAACACGCCCGGCGGCACGCCGGCAGCATCGAGCACCTCGGTGAAGATCGCGGCATTGATGGGTGCGATCTCGCTGGGCTTGAGCACCATCGTGCAGCCGGCGGCCAGCGCCGGAATCACCTTGCAGGCGATCTGGTTGATCGGCCAGTTCCACGGCGTGATGAACCCGCACACGCCGATCGGTTCGCGCGCAATGCGCAGCTTGCCGCGGTCTTCGTTGAACTGGTAGCCCTTGAGAATCTCGATGTAGGTCTTGATGTGACCGATGCCGATGGCGGCCTGGGCCTTCATCGCCAGGCTCACCGGGGCGCCGACCTCATCGGAGATCGCCATGGCGATATCGTTGTAGCGGGCCTTGTAGGCGGTGGCGATCGCCTCGAGCAGGGCGATGCGCTCCTCGCGCGTCGTCTGCGAGTAGGTCTCGAAGGCCACGCGCGCAGCCTTGACCGCACGATCGACATCCTCGGCGCTGCCCAGCGAAATCTTCCCTATGACTGCCTCGGTTGCCGGGTTGATAACCTCCAGCGTCTTCGCTGCGACCGGGTCGACCCACTGCCCGTTGATATAGAACTGCCTGTAGTCATACATGACCACGCTCCCAGAACATTGCGGGTGATCCCCTCATGCTAGCGCTTGCGCCATTGCACGTCCAAATGCCGTCACGGCGTCGGCCATTGGGGCGCCGCCTGCGGGAGGTCTATGGCGGAAATAAAGCGGACCGCAGGGAGCCATTCCGCCATAGACCTCCCGCAGGTGGCGCCAGCCGAGCCTCAAGTCCGCACCATGCCCCCTAGAAGGCCGCTTCGGATATGGCCAGCGTCGTATCATCCAGCCGCGCAAGCAATTCCAGGCGCTCGCGCGCGCGCGGCAGTTCGTGAATAAAGAAGAAGCGACAGGCGGCCAGCTTGCCGGCATAGAAGTCCTGATCAGGGCCCTGGTTGTCGGCCTGCGCATGAAGTGCCGCAAGTGCCTGACTCAGCCACAGCCACGCCACGACGATGTGACCGAAAGCATCGAGGTAGACCGTGGCGTTGGCCAGGCCGAGATTGCGGTTGCGCGCTGCGGCCTCGAGCAGGGTGCGGGTGACCTCGGCCAGCCGGTGGCAGGCCTCGCGCAGGGCCGTGGCATGGGCCGAGAGCTGCACGCTGGTCTCGGCCTCGCCGATCGTATCGTGCATGCGCGATATCAGCAGTTCCAGTGCCCGACCGCTGTGCATCCCCACCTTGCGCCCGAGCAGGTCGAGACCCTGGATGCCGTGCGTGCCCTCGTGGATGGCGTTGAGCCGGTTGTCGCGATACAGGCGCTCGACGGGATAGTCGCGCGTGTAGCCATAGCCGCCAAGCACCTGGATGGCGAGCTTGTTGGCCTCCAGGCAGAACTCCGCAGGCCAGGACTTCGCCACCGGCGTGAGCAGTTCGAGCAGCAGGTGGAGGTCTTCACGCTTGCCCGCCTCCTCGCAGGTCTGCATATCATCGAGCAACCGCGTGCAGTAGAGCACCAGCGCGAGACCGCCTTCCACGTAGGCCTTCTGGGTCAGCAGCATGCGCCTCACATCGGCGTGCTCGATGATCGGCACCTGCGGACTGCCCGGGTCGCGGTTGTCCAGCTTCCGGCCCTGCGGCCGGTTGCGCGCATACTCAAGCGAGTGAAGGTAGCCGGCATAGCCGAGCATCGTCGCGCCCAGCCCCACGCCCAGGCGCGCCTCATTCATCATCTGGAACATGTAGCTCAAGCCGCGGTGCGCCTCGCCCACCAGCCAGCCGTGACACTCACCCCGCTCGCCGAAGTTCAGCAGGGTATTGACCGTGCCGCGGTAGCCCATCTTGTGGTTTAGCCCGGCAAGCGTGACATCGTTGCGCGCACCGAGGCTGCCATCGGCGTTGACGCGGATGCGCGGCACGCAGAACAGCGAGATGCCCTTCACGCCCGGCGGTCCACCGGGAATCTTTGCCAGCACCATGTGCACGATATTTTCGGACAGTTCATGATCGCCCCCGGAGATCCACATCTTGCTGCCGGTGATGCGGTAGTGCCCGGCCTCGGTGGGTTCGGCACGCGTGCGGATATCGGCCAGCGATGAGCCGGCCTGGGGTTCGGACAGGCACATGGTGCCGAAGTAACGCCCTTCGAGCATCGCGCGCAGATAGGTCGTCCTGAGCTGCTCGCTGCCGAAGGTGCGCAGCAGGTTCGCCGCCCCGACGGTCAGGAACGGATAGCCCGAGGTGCCGATATTGGCCGCCGAGAACATCGCCGTGCAGGCCTGGTGAATCAGCCAGGGCAGTTGCAGGCCGCCTTCTTCGCTATCGAAGGGCATGGCCATGAAGCCGCCCTCGCGCAGCGCATCGAGTGCTTCACGCACTTGGGGAATCAGGTGGACGCGCTCGCCGTCAAACTCTGGCTCCTGCGCATCGACCGCTGCGGCATGCGGCAGGAATTTCTCCTCGGCCAGCTGCTGCGCGGCATCGATGATCGCATCGAAGGTCTCGCGGTCGTGCTCGGCAAAGCGCGGCAGGTTGCACAGGCCTTGAGCATCCAGCAGTTCGTAGAGCAGGAAGTCCAGATCGCGGCGATTGATGACCATGCTCACGGGCGATCAGGCCGCCAGCGCCTGCGCCGGCGGCACGTAGTCCAGACCCAGCGCTTCTGCGACCGCATCGAAGGTCACCAGTCCGCGGTGCACGTTGAGCCCGGCAAGCAGGTGTGCATCGGCCTGCAGTGCCGCGCGCACGCCCTTGCCGGCCAGTGCAAGTATGAAGGGCAAGGTGGCGTTGTTCAGTGCGAAGGTCGAGGTGCGCGGCACGGCACCGGGCATATTGGCCACGCAGTAGTGCACGACATCATCGACCACGTAGGTAGGATCGGAATGCGTGGTCGGCCGGCTGGTCTCGAAGCAGCCACCCTGGTCGATGGCCACATCGACGACCACCGAACCCGGACGCATGCGCGAGATCATCTCGCGACTCACCAGCTTCGGTGCCGAGGCGCCCGGGATCAGTACCGCACCGACGACCAGGTCGGCGCCTGTGACGTAGTGTTCGAGGGTGTCGACCGTCGAGTAGATCGTATTCAGCCGCCCGCCGAACTGGAAATCCAGTGTCTGCAGCCGGGCCAGCGAACGATCCAGCACCGTGACGTCGGCTTCCATGCCCATGGCCATGCGGATGGCGTTGGTACCGACCACGCCACCGCCGATGACCACGACGTTGGCCGGGGCCACGCCGGGCACACCACCGAGCAGCACGCCGGCACCGCCCGCCTCCTTCTCGAGACAATGCGCACCGGCCTGCACGGACATACGTCCTGCGACCTCGCTCATCGGCGCCAGCAGCGGCAGGGAATTGCCCGGTCCGGTGACCGTCTCGTAGGCAATCGCGGTGACGCCGGATTCGATCAGCAGCCGGGCCTGCTGCGGATCGGGTGCCAG